>DATFMO010000314.1:0-6871 GCA_035266925.1 Sunxiuqinia sp.
CCCTTCAGGACTTGGGGCAAACGAATTGATTTTCAATACTTCATTCTGCTTTTAGGTATGCATGCGGATACTCATTATTCAGAATATCAAAAAATTTAAGCGGATATGAAAAGCATGGTCTTTGGTTTCTTATTGGTTTGCCTGCATAGTTTAACAGCCTGTTCGCAGCAACTGTCGTTTGAGCAGCGAGCGGAAAAGCTGGGATTGAAATTCGTTGCCGATGTTCCACTACCCGGAGGAACGTCGCGGTTTGATTATCAAAGCATCGATGAACACAACCGCAGACTTTACCTGGCCCACATGGGATCGGATCGCGTCATCGTTTTCGATATCGATTCCCAAAAGGTGATCAAGGATATTCCAAAGATGCCCAATGTGCATGGCGTTCTGGCGATTCCCGAGCTGCAACGGGTGTATGTTTCAGCAACCGGGAACAATGAAGTGGCTGTTATTGACGAACAATCGCTGCAGGTTGTTGCACGGGTCGGCGTTGGTCGATACCCGGATGGTTTGGCATATGCACCGGCACAAAAACGGGTGTTTGTTTCGGATGAGGCGGGGGAAACAGTGTCGGTGATTGATACAAGGACAAACCAACTTTTGAAAAAAATTGCGCTTGGAGGCGAGGTTGGCAACACCCATTATGATTCCATTTCAGGGCTGATCTATTCGGCTGATCAGTCGAACAACCAACTGGTAGCCATTGACCCAGAACGTATGGTGGTTATCCGGCGATATGACCTGCCGACCTGCAGGGGCGCTCATGGGTTCTACATCGACGAACAAACGCACTACGCCTTAATCACCGGCGAAGACAATGCCTCCTTCGTGGCGCTGGACCTTAACTCAGGGAAAATAATTGCAGAGGACAAGGTCGGCCGGAGCCCGGATGTGCTGGCCTTTGACCAGCAAAAGCAGTTGCTTTTTATTGCTTCCGAAAGTGGCACGGTCTCGGTCTTTAAAGTACAAAAAGGTAAGGTCAGGAAAACAGGCGAGAGCTTTTTTTATTCCGGTGCACACTCGGTAAGTACCGATCAAAAAACCCACTTGATCTTTTTCCCGCTAAAAAATGTGAACGGTCAGCCCGTTTTACGAATCATGCATATTTTGTAAATTCAAACAATCATGTACAACTACAATCACACCCAATCTCAGACACCGGCTACCGCCTATCTTTGTGGCCACGGCATACCGTGGCCTTACGATGCAGTACAGTTCCATCGAAAATAATGGTGGTTTCAAGCCAGTTATCGATGTAGGGTCATGATATGTCGTGACCATGAAACTTAACATATCTTAATAGAACATCCAATAAATGAATTCACCCATGTATAAAAGTTCCTCCCTCACCTTTGTCTACAAGTATTTATTCCCAGTCGTTTGGACGGGCATGTTCTTAACGGTAATTGTTTTCGCCTCCAAGCAGGATGATGCATTTGCTCAAAACTGGTCGCGGGGTGCCGCCGTGATGGTCTGCTGGGCGGCCTTCTGGCTGGCCCTGTTGGTGATCCGCCTGCGCCGGGTAGAGGCCGGCTTCGAAAAGCTGGTGATAAAAACCATGCATGGCCCCAAAACAGTGGACTACAAAGATGTTGAATGGGTTTCCCAACCTGCCATGATCAACCCCACGCTCATCTCGCTCAAGTATTTCGACCGCGAATCGGGCACTTCCAAAAAAATCCTGATCATGCCTCCTACCCGCTCACAGCTATTCCGGGTGAATCTGGTGATGGGCGAACTGGAGATGACAGCATATATCCGCCAACGAATTATGGCAGCCAAGCCCCGCTACTCGAAAGAGCTGGAACCATCGCGCTGGCTGCCCGCCGGGTTGATTTTTCTTTCGGGTGTTCCGGTGGCTTTGCTGACCACGCATTTTTTTGGTGCGTTCTGAAAAAACCAGAATGAAAAAAATGAAACCATAAAATATCCCCCAAAATCAAGCATCACAAGAATCAAAAAGATTTCAATGAAAAATTGGTATTTATTTTTTCTCACTGCTTTTCTCCCTTTGGTCTCATTTGGGCAAGGAGAATACTATTCAAATGACAGCTTAACATCTGTAGGAATCAATTTAATCGATGGCGGAGATGTAGCAAATGCAAAATTTTGCCGGGTGAAGGACGGCGATAGCATTTTCACCTTTACTCCTTACGAAGTTGACGAATATGGTTTTAATAAGGGCCCGGTGTATATCGCGAAAGATATTCAAGTTGCAGGCTCTCGCAAGCGTGTATTCCTGGAACGTTTATACCAGGGGGAAACAACGCTATATTATTATCAAAGTGAGAATCTTAAAACCTTTTTCGTTGAGAAGGACAGTACCTTGTTTACAGAGGTGCCAAAGCAAAATAAAGACGGATTATCTTACTCTGAAAAGCTACTAACGCTCACGAACGATTGTCCAAATGTTTCGGAAGCCTGTAAACTTGTCAGATACAGCAAGAACTCATTATCCAAACTGATAGCCAGGTACAATAAATGTGAATTAAAACCTTTTCCACATTTCAAATATGGATTATTAGTTGGCTATGAATTCACAAAACTTGTTCCTGTACCTGACAATAAAAGTATCAATTATTTTGATTATGATTTTGATGGCGGATACACCCTGGGCATATTTATAGATAACCCAATTCTAGTGAGTAATTTTTCTTTTCATGCTGAAATGACCTTTTCTCAACATGGTTTTTCCTATCATTACCAACATGACAATTCTGATATGGATCTGGTCGCCAACATTGCTTCTTTTAAGATTCCCTTACTTATTCGGTACACGGCACCGACAAATAAAATTAGGCCTTTTGTAAATATCGGCGGTATTACGACAATCAACACGAAAAATAAATGCCTGCTATATGAATCAACTATTGATGAGCATACAATTGAAATTAATGACACAAAGTCTGTGTCACTTATTCATAAAGTACAAGCAGGATACGCTGCTGGAGGTGGCATTGAATATAAACTTGACATCCGTCATTCAATCACTTTTGAAATTCGTTATCATCATCAATACGGGTTTCAGGACTCAAAATCGTTGCAAATGTCCGGAATCAACCTAATAACAGGCATAAGCTTCTAATTATGAAAGCAATTAAACTTTTAATGGTCTTCTTCTTCTTTGTTTTACTTTTTGGCTGTGAGAAAGAAGCAATCGTTCAACCGAAATACTATCCTTTTATTCAAATTGAAAAAATTGTTGTAAAAGACAATAAGGGTGTAAATTTATCGGGTACCATTGTACAGCCGGGGATTTCCCCAATCACAGAAGCCGGCTTTGTGATCAGCCTCTCGGGAAGACCAACACTGAATGACCGGAAAGCAGTTGCAGAGAACGATATCAACGGCGACAAAATTTCCTGCCAGGTCTCCAACGACCTGCTTGCCGATACAACCTATTATGTCAGAGCCTACGTAAAAACCGATTCGCTTCTGATTTACAGCGCACAGAGATCATTTTTCAGCAAGGGCTGCCTGCCACCCGAAATAAAAAAAGTAGCGCCCATGAGAGCAACTGCTGGCAGTTCTGTGACAATTATCGGAAACAATTTCGGAGCAACACTCGAAAGCAATACGGTGTATTTCGGAAATCGAAAAGCAAAGGTTGTTAAAGCCACTCAGGACAGCCTTGTTGTCATGTGCCCCGATACAGAAGAGTCTGTTTCTTTGCCAATTTCACTGGAAGTGGCAAACAGCAAAATAAAATATGCTCGGGAATTTGAACTTACTAATCCTTGGATCAGAAATAAGGATTTTGTGTCAAACGACCGAATCTTTTGTTCGTCATGCGTTGTCGGTGATTATGGTTATACAACACTTGGTAAAGTTGATGGTCACGACATTTATTCCGCTAAAACAATGTGGCAATTTTCATCCCAAACGAAAGAATGGGTCATCAAAAAAGAATTTCCGGCACAAGAAAGAGGCCATGCACTAAACGTTACATACAATGGTAAAATCTATTTAGGGATGGGGGTTAATGATGACCTGATAAAAAAGTACAATGATCTTTGGTCGTATAACCCGAAAACGGATGAATGGGAACGGAAAGCTGATTTCCCAGGAGAAACCAACATGATGTGGCCGATCGGTTTTACATTGAACAACAAAGTCTATGTATTTGTCAGACCAATTTTTTCTGAATCTGAAATATGGACTTATGATCCAATTCAAGACCAATGGGAGAAACAGGCTTTCTATCCCAACTGGTCAGTGAAAATGGACGCAAATTTAAAATGGGCAGAAACATACAATGGTAAGGGATATTGTATTTCAAATAACGAGATATGGGAATTTGATCCTTCAGATAATCAATTTGCACTCATTAAAAAATTTAACGACATCTATTATGCAGACGATTTTTTCCATATCGACGGAATCTTTTATATCCACTATGGTAACAAATTAAAAATTTTTGAGCTCAAAACTGGATATACCGGTACAATTTCGTGTCCTCTTGGATCTTTTTCCGATATTCTGTTTCAATTTTCTGATCGGGTTTTTATGTCTGAAACCTATACTAAAACGTTTTGGGAATTTGATCCGGAACAATAAGAAAATCAATTTCTTTAAAAAATTAAAACAAGAGAAAGCTGATTTGGGAGGTTCATAATCAAAAGCCATTAATAATGACTATCAAAGCACTACACGACGATCTTATTGACAATGAATGGACAAGTATTTTGGTCAATAAAGCCAGGACATGGGAAAACTTTGGCCGGGAAACAGGTATTCACATTGAAGGAGATTACAGCAGTTACCACTGTCAGTTTTCTGGTGAAATGAAGTTAAACGGAGGGCTGCTCAAAATAAGTGGCCACCGGAATTTTGTGGATGTCCCCATTGGCCTGGACAAATATGTCGAGGTTTTCACCCTTGAATATACGCAACCTGCAGCCGTTCCAATTTCTTCGAAGAACGTTAAAGTTTACCGAAGAGGTTTGATTGGCGGACTCTTGTTCTCATTCTCCGGCATGAAAAGGCATGACCTTGGTGAAAAACTCCTTTTAGGCTATATGCGTTATGAAGACCTCCAGAAGTTTCATTCAATTGAAATTCACAAATTGAAAAAATTAGAGTCATTAACGATAAAACCTGCATTTCTGAAAGCCCAATACGGCACTTTATTTGACCGAAAAGAAGAGCTTGAACAAATCAAAAGGATCATTGATAATTTAAAAATGCTGTCCGCATGAATACCTTCAAGCAAGATTTGGTGTTGAAAATCAATTCGTTCACCCCATCCCTGAAGGAAGCGAATTCCTGCCGGGCGTCAGACAGGGAATTTCCCTGCTGCCGGACAGTTCATGGCCACGGCATACCGTGGCCTTACGATGCAGCACAATCCCGCAGAAAATACTTATGGTTTTATGCTGGTCGTACTTGTTTGTAAGACGCTGTCCCAAAAGTCTAAGAAGCTAAGAAAATCGTCATTACGATCCGATGAATGAAAAGAACAGCGTGTTGATTCCCGGCGTTCAGTCGGAGATTTTCATCGCCATCATCATGGGCTTTGTTTTTATTGGTATGGGACTTTTTATTCTTTTGAGACATTAAAACCAACGCCCCGTTGGCGCGGATTTCCGGGTTTGGATCATGGGCACGGCATGCCGTGGCCGTACGACGTGGTGCAGTTTCGGCGGAAATTTTTGATGGCTTCAATTCAGCAGTCCTGGTATGGTCACGACTTATCGTGACCATGTGATTTAACCTTAGTTACATGATCGCCTATCAGAACCATTCAGCAAAATGCCCACACTGGCTCGGATTCCGGGGGTGGCTCATGGCCACGGCATACCGTGGCCTTACGATGCAGTACAGTTCCATCGAAAATAATGATGGTTTCAAGCCAGTTATCGATGTAGGGTCACGATAGGTCGTGACCGTGTGATTCGTTCTATCGCAATGGGCTATCTGAACACTCTTCGTAAGATGCAGCGGCTTATTTAAACGACGTCAGCACACTGTACGATTCCAGTTTCCCTTTCTTGTCGTATGTTTCTGTCCGAACCGCGCCGACATCTTTGGCCATCCATTCAATGTTTTTGGTCACCATTCTCAGCATACTTTTGGTCTCTATCGTGGACGAAATCTTGTAGCAGCTGAATGTTCCTGCCGGTGTGGTCATCTTCTCCATCGCGTCCACTTTGCGGTTCGTTTCGGTGATCGATATGGTCATCATGTGGACTCCTGCGTTCGAGACACTGATCGAGATCGTCCCGTCTTTCAGGGTTTGCCCCACCTTCATGTGCGACGGGTAATCCAGATCCGAGGCATTCATGGTCATCTCCATCTTTTGAAAGCTCTCGAGGGTTTTGTCATTGACCAGGTTCTTCATGTCCATCCTGAAAATACCATTTAAGCAACTCATATGCATGTCCCTTGAAAAAACCTCCTTGCCCTTTTTGTCTTTGGATACCACGCCGATCGTCCATTTCGTCGTGTCACCGCTGGTTGTGATTTTTTTGACGGTCTGTGTCATCGTCCCAATAAGCTTGTCTTTGCCGTTGTAACTGGTCATTTCCCTGACGGCGCCCTGCTTTACGGCAAAATACGGCACACAATCCTGAGCCATGACTTGCCCAACCATTAACAGCATCATCAGTATGCTAACAGAAATTGGAATTCTCTTTTTCATACGGATTTGTTTTTAATGAAACTGACTTCGATTATAACTATCGATGTATTAAAAGAACAACAGCCATCAAAAAATGTTAGTATCATGAACCTGATTGACATGAAGAACCTCCGGCAGAATTCGACATCACTATTCAGACTGTCAAAAATAAATGAGTTGTTTTTTGCTGTTTTTTCGAGGTTGAAAAAAGTAAAGTCAGGTCAAATAGGTTTAGCCGAAAACTCGAGCTTC
>DATFMO010000315.1:0-6150 GCA_035266925.1 Sunxiuqinia sp.
AAGCTTTACGGATCGAAAAAACTTGCCAAATTTAAATTTAATCAGCTATTGGAAATTCCTACTCCAATTAGCTCAAATATCCATTTTCTTTAAACCAATCCAGCGCATCACCAATCGCTGTTTCAATCGGGGTTTGTGGAAGCTGAAGTTCACGAATGGCTTTTGCCGGTGAATAAAAATTATTGGCATTCAAAAGTCGGGCATTAGTCGGATCCAGTCGCACAGGCTGACCAGTTGCTTTTTCAATGATGCCACCAACCTGACCGACTACCGACAAGGCTGTTTTTGGCATTTTGACAATCTTCTTTGGATAACCACAAACCTTTTGCATCTTTTGAAAAAACTGGTCATAACTCAAATTCTCATTCCCGAGCAGGTAACAATGGCCGGATTTCCCTTTTCCAATCGCCTGGGTGATTCCTTCGGCCACATCTTCAACATGAATAAAATTTTTACCACCCCGCGGCGAAAATTGCCAGCGACTGCCATAAGCTAATTGAAGAATTTGTCCTGAACTGGGTTTTGCATCGTACTTGCCGAGCATAAAGCTTGGATTGACAACAACAACCGAAAGTTCATGTTGCTGTCCAAAATCAAGTGCTAACTTTTGAGCTTCGTGCTTACTTTGAGCATACCCCGAAGTAACGGCAGTATCGTCAAATGGAGATGTCTCATCAGCCAGTTCATTCAATGTACCCAAACCAAATGCATTGGCGGAACTGACGTAAATAAATCGCTTCACACCCGCTTTTTGACTTTCCTCCAGCAGGTTTTTAGTAGCTTCCACATTGGTTGGGTAAAAGTGTTGAAAGTCGGTAGCATATTGTGACGTGTTCGCAGCAGCGTGAACAACTACCTGAACGTCCTGAACAGCTTTCCCGAGATCTTCGGCATTGGTGATTGAACCCTTAAAATAGTCAGCTTTAACTCCGTTTAACGAAAGCAGGTTGCTACTTTCGCGAACCAAGGCCCTAACTTCGTACTTTTCGCGTAACAGCTTCCTGACCAGATTGCTGCCAAGCAGGCCGTTCGCTCCGGTTACTAACACTTTCATTTGACGGGGTTTCCTTGAAATCTCGTTTAAAAATATTGGCTCCAACAAAAATCCGGAATCTGACCGGCACCACCCGAATCATTAACGAGTTAAACTGGTTCATAAATCCCGGAATGATAACGGCCCTTCCTTTCAACAATTTTTTAATCGCTATTTGTGCAATTCGCTCCGGCGACATGATGGACAACTTGATGTAGAAACTTTGTTTATCAATCCGTTGCTTCACATCTGAATTGGTAATAATGGGCCCCGGATTCAACACACTGACTTTCACACCGGAATCTTTCAATTCGGCTCTTAATCCCCGTGTGAAATGATGAACAAAAGCTTTTGAGGCCGGATAAACCGTCTTAAATGGGACTGGTGAAAAAGCAGCTAAACTGGAAACATTCAGAATAAAAGCCTGAGGTAATTTTTGCATTGCTGGTACGAGGTATCGGGTCAGTAGCGTCATCGCCCGCACGTTCAACTGGATAATATTATCGAGGTAATCTGCTGTTGACTTCTCAAACAGGCAAGTTCCCCCAACCCCGGCATTGTTGATGAGCATGTTGACTTTGTAATTTTGGGTTACCCATTCACCAAGTTCCTCAACGGCAGAGCGCTCTGTCAAGTCAATTTCCCGAAAAAAAACCTGTATACCGTACTTCAGACTTAAATCGTTGGAAAGGGTTTTTAAATTTTCCTCCGGTAAAGAAACCAAAATCAGGTTCATTTCACGACGAGCACATTCAATGGCGAAAGCTTTTCCCAATCCGGTACTTGCTCCTGTAATCAGCGTAAAAAAAGGGTTTTGATTTTTCATCATTAGTTCATTCAATCAATAAAAGAAAAATTCTTACCTAATTTAAGAAACAATTCTCTATTGACAATTATACCTTATACATACAATGTTTGTCTCATTTGGGGAAATTTTCATTTAAAAAAGGAAAAGCGACACGAATTATCACTAAAAACTGAAGTTCCCAGTTTCTGTTGTGTCCGAGAGAAAAACCAAACAAAATAGCGGTTGTCGATCACAGAGGATCAAAACACCAATTGCCTGATTTCTTCCATTTCCGAATTCCCCTGGCTTTTTTCGTTGCAAACTAGCTGAAAACAAGCGAATAAAAGCCCTAAATTCTGATATTGATGTTCTACTATTGTAGATAAAATTACTCGAATGAGTAACGCAAAGGTATTGGATTTATTGGGGATTCGGGCATATTTAACGAAAAATGCAACCTTTTGTGCATTTTGTTATCCAGAACTATCGGAACGAATCGTTACAATTCAAACTATGAATTTCACAGCCCATCACCTACATCCTTCAACATAGATAAAATAGCTTGTTTCCATTTCTAATTAATCGTTGATTTGTCGGATAGATTTTGCCAATTTGGTATAATTGATCGATTAAATGTAATTTAGGTCAAAACAAATCATGGATCAATCTACAAAAAGAAAATATTTCCTCATTGAGTTGCTTTTAGGCCTCCTTTTAATTAATGGACTTCATTTCCTGATCAAAAAATATGATTCTTCCTTCGAAGGAATCTGGGACTATGGAACGAGAGGGATTTTTTTCCATCTGTTCTTTGTATTGATGGGACTTGTTTTCTGGTGGATGGGAAGATGGCTATCAGAAAAGATCCAGTCATCGTCTTTTAAAAGCCTGAAGCGACAGTTCCAGATAGTTCTTGGAACAGTCATTTTCTTGACATACGGACTATTTGTATCCGTAAGTTATAATGAAGTTTATTATTTCCTTTTTTATCAAATAACAAATCAGGAATATATCTGGAAAGAACATCAGCTATTTGATCCAGACTTTTCCCTGATCATTTTCATATTCTATTTCTTTGTAGCTGCAGTTACCCTCCTTATTCATTATTTCGGAAACTGGCGAGAAGCACAACTGATGGCCGAACGCCTCAAAAAAGAAAATATTCAGTCCAAATTCGAAGTCCTTAAAAATCAAATAGACCCTCATTTCTTTTTCAACAGTTTAAGTGTTTTGACCTCACTGGTGTATAAAGACGCTAACCTGTCGGCTGAATATATTACACAGCTTTCTAAAATGTACCGCTATATTTTGGAAGGAAAAAACCAAAGCCTGGTTTCCATTGGTGATGAACTTAATTTTCTGAGCTCCTATATTTTCCTCATCAAAGTGAGGTACAACGAGAATATTTGTTTTGAAATTGAAATCGCAGAGGATTTAAGAAACAAAATTTATCTGCCGAAAAATTCGCTGCAAATGTTAGTTGAAAATGCCATTAAGCATAACAAATTTGGCAATGGAGAACCTTTAATCGTGCGCATTTTTGCAGGTGACGGATACATTCAGGTCGTCAATAATAAAAATAGGCGGGAGCTGATTGAATATTCTTCAAAAATCGGGTTAGAGAATATTAAAAAACGGTACGAACTGATTGGTAATTATGAATTGCTCATTGAAGAAACAGATGAGTCTTTTACAGTTAAACTTCCTAAATTAACATCAAGTGAAGCTAAACATTTTGATATTTGAAGATGAGCATTTAAGTGCGGAAAGACTGGAACAATTACTTGCAAGATTGGATCAGGATTTGGAAATTCTTGATGTTTTAAATTCTGTAAAACAAGGAATCGAATGGTTTAAAAAAAATCCTAATCCTGACCTGATTTTAATGGATATTCACCTGTCCGATGGTTCCTGCTTTGAGCTATTCAACCAGGTAGAAATTGATGTGCCCGTCATTTTTACAACGGCTTATGACGAATATGCCATCAAAGCATTCAAGGTGAACAGCATCGATTATATTTTAAAACCGATCGACTTTCAGGAGCTGGTTGCTGCATTTGAAAAATTCAACAAATACCGGAAACAGGATTCCAGCATTCAAAAGCAATTATTTCACACGCTCTATGAGCAAATTAGTCAAAGTGGAAAATACAAACAACGTTTCCTGGTTAAAATCGGGGAACAATTAAAGCGAATAGAAAGCAATGAAATCGCCTATTTCATTTTTGAAGATGGCCTTGTATGGGCAAATAGCAAAATGAATTTGAGATTGCCGATGGATTACTCGTTGGAGCAACTGGAACAAATGCTTGATCCTAAGCACTTCTTTCGGATCAACCGAAAAATGCTGATCAATCTGGACTCAGTTGAGAAGATACACACGTATTTCAACAGCCGCTTAAAATTGCGTCTCCGCCCCGATTTCGGGGAGGATGTCATTGTGAGCCGTGAGCGAGTGAACAGTTTTAAGAAATGGTTGGAATGATCTCATTTTTGTGAAATAAGAAATTTCAAGACTAGAGAGAAATAATCAAGAACAAATAACAACGCTGATAATCAGCAAAATAATGATTCATTACAAGTGAAAACGTAAATGTTATGCCTTGAATTTAAGAATACAGGATATTATAAGAAACAACATAAACAAGAAAACAATGAACAGAAAACTAGTGATTCTATTGATTCTTCTTTGTGCTCAAACAGCCATATGGGCACAACAGGGACAGGTAGTCAAGGGAAGGGTGCTGGACGCCATTACGCAAAGTCCCCTTCCCGGTGCTTCTGTCGTAATTTTAGGAACCAACCCACAATTAGGAACAATTACAAATGAAGACGGGGATTTTCGCTTGTGGAATGTCAAACCCAGGCGATACAACATCCTGGTCAGTTTTGTCGGCTACCAAAATTATTTGTTTCGCGAAGTACTGGTTGGCACGGGGAAAGAGGTAGTACTGAACGCTGCTTTGGAAGAACTGACCAAGGAACTGAACGAAGTAAAAGTGACAGCCCGGACTTCCAAAGAACTGCCGATCAACACCATGGCAACCATCAGTGCACGGCAACTAAGCGTGGAGGAAGCCAGTCGTTATGCCGGTGGCTTTGATGACCCGGCACGATTGGCCGGTTCATTTGCAGGAGTCGCATCATCGCTCGGAAACAATGGGATTGTCATTCGTGGAAACTCCCCCCGTAACATGCTCTGGCGACTCGAAGGTATTGAAATCTCCAACCCTACCCACTTCGCCAATGTCATTGCTTTTGGCGCCGGTGGCATCACTGCATTGTCCAGCCAAATGTTAGCGAACTTCGATTTTTACACCGGTGCATTCCCGGCAGAATATGGCAACGCGCTGTCCGGGGTGCTCGATATTCGCATGCGAACCGGCAACACAGAGAAGCACGAATACACATTTCAGGCAGGTGTTGTAGGAATCGACTTCTCAGCCGAGGGGCCCTTCAAAAAAGGAGGTGGTTCATCATTTCTTTTTAACTACCGCTATTCAACCTATGCCTTGCTAGGTCCACTGATTCCGGAAGAAGCCGGGCACATTGGCTACCAGGACCTTTCTTTCAAGTTGAATTTCCCAACAAAAAAGCTGGGCAACTTCACGCTTTGGGGATTGGGTGCATTAGATGCACAAAGCCGCGATCCGTTTGATGATCCCACAGAGTGGAAGAATGTACAAGACAAGGAAGGCTATACTTTGAATTTATCAAACGGGGTTGTTGGCCTGACAAACAAACTTCTTTTTAACAACCGTACCTACCTGCACACCACGTTGGCCGCATCTGGGAATAGTATTGACACCAAACAGAATGAATTGGATGATAATCTGGCTTTACATGCCATGGAACGGGTAAACAACAACACCTGGAAATATACATTGAGCAGCACGCTAAACCATAAGTTTGGCAATCGCCACAACAATCGGACTGGAATTATTTTGAATCAACATCATTACAATGTGGATAACCGGAATGCTGAGCAAGTCGGCAATCCACTCTTTACAACCACGGATGAAAAAGGAAATGTCTTTTCGGCTCAAGCGTTTTCTGAATCCATGATCAAACTGAAAAATCAAGTCGATTTAAATCTCGGACTTCAGGTTCACTATTTTGGATTGAATGATGAAATATCAGTGGAACCACGTGTCGGAATGAAATGGCAATTCCGCCCGAACCAATCGCTTGGAATAGCTTACGGATTGAACAGCCGGATTGAAATGATTGGCTTTTACCTGGCTCGTCAACAAACGACCAATGGCATCGTTCAGCCCAACCGCAATTTAAAAATGACCAAAGCGCATCATTTTGGATTGGCCTACGATAT
>DATFMO010000316.1:0-4074 GCA_035266925.1 Sunxiuqinia sp.
CGATCTCCAAGCGTTCGTTTCCCATCAGCTCAATGCTTTGCTCCTGCGACTGGTAGCCAATGTAACTGCAAACAATGGTGTATGTTCCGGGGGAAACCGACAGGGAATAAAAACCATAGTTATTGCTGATAGTTCCGACGCCCAACTCCTTGACCAATACCGAAGCGCCAATAAGACTTTCACCTGTATTCGCATCTTTGATGTATCCGCTGATAATTTTATGGTCTGATTTGCCATCACCGTCATCCGAGGCTTGAAGCACACCGGCAGCGCCGATATACAAACCGAGTAAGAAAATAGCTTTTCTTAGCATGAGTGAATTAAATTGGATTTGTTATTGGATTGCTCATACTCAGATGACAAAAATTGTAAGGAACCGTTGCATTTATGACGATTAAAAAACGATAAAATCTGACTCTTTATTTTGAATCTGGAATCATTTCCCGAAACGGTAGTAAAGGCAGGTACTCAACACATTGTTGAATTGACTGTCCAACCAATAGATCATTACGTTACCCGGATTGTCACGTATGGGCACCAACGAATAGGCGAGGTTTACCTGTAGTTTCATCCGGTCGGAAATCTGGTATCGTACGCCAAGCATTCCTTCCAGGTCAAAGTCATTGAATGGCTTTCGATCTTCAGGCGGCAATTCCCCGTAATTATTTTTTTCAATGCCTTTTACCAAATACCCGGGAATCAACCCGAACAAGACCGAAACATTCTCACCGGAACGCAATCCCAAATAGACAGGAATATCCATATAATTCAATCGCATGATGTATTTTTCCTGATCACCTGTTTTTTGGCTGGGATTTTTACGGCTTCCCTTTTGCGAAAACTTGATTTCCATGCCCGAGTAAACCGTTCGTGACAGATCGGTTTGTACATAAACTCCAAAATTAATTCCAGGCTGGTGATAGCCTTGTGTATAGTCACCCTGTACCTGTGAAGCATTCAACCCGCCAACCAAACCGGCTTGAAAACGCTGAGCATGGGCCATATATGCAACTACTAACGGAACAAAAAGAAGTAGAATTTTTTTCATGTCAGATTAGTTTACTTAGTTTTTCTTTCAGAATGGACACACCTACGCTTGCCTTTTCGTCAATAAACACGGCATTTTTTAAATAGAATTCCGGACGTTCCGGGTCAACCACAAATAAGGGAATTTCCGATCGTTTGAAATTGACCAGGTTGGCTGCCGGATAGACGTTGAGCGATGTACCAACCACGACAAAAATATCAGCTTCATTGGTTAACTGCATAGCTTCATCCATAGCAGGAACCGGCTCACCAAACCACACCACATGAGGCCTCAACTGATAGCCTTTCTCACACAAATCGCCAAACTTCAGCTCCCAGCCATCCAAATCATAAATTAGCTCCGGATATCTCGTGCTCCGAGCTTTTTTCAGTTCGCCGTGCAAATGCAACACCTTGCTGCTGCCAGCCTGCTCATGCAAATCGTCTATATTTTGGGTAATAATTCGGACATCAAAATCTTCCTCCAACTCGGCCAAACCAATGTGCCCGGCGTTGGGTTGGCTCTCATACAATTGTTGGCGGCGGTCGTTATAAAACTTCATCACCAGCTCGGGATTCGCCTCCCAGCCTTGGGTGCTGGCAACCTCCATGACATCGTACTCCTCCCACAATCCGCCCATATCACGAAAGGTGCGTAGGCCACTCTCCTGGCTAATTCCTGCTCCCGTTAAAACGACCACCTTTTTCTTCATCCTGCATGATTTTTGGTTTAAAGATAGTCGATTCAGGAAGAAAAACGAAGAATGGATTTGGGAGGGATGCCTTACCAAAAAGAGAGGCGATCTGAACTCAATCATATTATCTCACTCTTTCAGGATGAAACCTGTCTTGCGGCGATGCCCCAAGTTTTGTTGTTTCAAGCTTTCAGCCTTTCATTTTCATCAATTCGCTTCCAAGGAGTCTGGCTGCGAGAGTGCCATCAAATAGGTTTTCAACGGTTGAAATTCGGCATCTGTCAGCTTGGCTTTTTGACGCATTTCCGGAAGGATTTTGTGCCAGTCTTTTTCAGAATATTTGCTGGGATTGTGCAGATAATGGCAGCCCGAACATTTATTTTGGTACACCTCGTACCCACGGTACAAATACACGCTATCAGCTTGCGGCCAACGATCCTGAGCATCAATGATATTCTGATGTGATGGCAGATACGAGACAGAGCTGCAGTAGCTTAATACTACTGCAACTCCCGCCAACAACATCAATTTTAGATTTTTCTTCATTTTGAAGGATTAAAACGATACCCCGAGTAAGATTCTGCCGGTCATTTTGGTATTGTCATGCAATTCAAGTCCACCATTTTTCAGATCACCAACCTGTGGCAATGCATTAACAATGGCGTAAAAGTTATTTTGTGAAAAGAACACCGACGGACCAAGGTAAAGTGCTGAATGTTCCCACTCGCCTTTGTCAATCACGTTGCTATTGTGGGCTTCAACTCCCAATCCAAAATTGGGTTTTAAAAGGTACATGTAGGCCAAATCGTTTTCAATCACCATTTCTCTTTCTCCTTCAATGGCTGCTTCATCAGCTTCAAACGCTTTCTCAAACTCAAACTCTGTGACAAAGTTATAGGCCAAAATACTTTTGGGGGTTCGCTTGTCCAACAGTAATTTAAATTCCAGCTCAACTTCGTCTGTCGAAATTCCATATTCGCCATAAACACCCACACCAAATGGATGAGTTGAAGGATTAATCAGGTTCAGCTTCCACTCGTTTGAGAACGAAAAACCGCTGCTTGTCGCCAGTCCTGTAACTTTTCCATTTTCATCAACGAGGGCTTTGGTTTCCTGCGAAGTGTTCAGGTAAACGGCTGTTTGTAATTTATCGGTCAAGCCAGTTTCAAATTCCAGCCTGCTTTCATATTTCCGGTAAAAATTATCACGTCCTGTCGAATAAGTCACCCACGGTTCAATATCGACGGCACCTTTAGGCAAGGTTGTACTTTCATAGGTCCAGGCGAAGTGTCTGTCTTGTGCTTGTGTTAAATTGAATAGTCCGGTCAAGGTGATTAACATCAAGGTAATGGTCCTTTTCATCTCCAATTATTTTTAGTTTATTATGAATGCTGCAAAACTAGTATTGGGCCGTTGGCTCCACAATCCCAATTTGTTGGGATATTGGCCTTCGCTTCCCTATTTACAACTCCCAATTACTTTTCAACATCGCCCACCATTTCTGATCGATTTTCCTACTTTTGTGAGTATGATCGATCAGTCCACCATTGACCGTATTATGGATGCTGCCGAGATCTCAGATGTGGTCTCGGAATTTGTGACATTGAAGCGCAGAGGAGTCAATATGCTTGGCCTTTGCCCGTTTCACAATGAGAAAACGCCCTCGTTTATCGTGTCGCCGGCCAAAGGTATTTTTAAGTGTTTTGGCTGTGGAAAAGGGGGCAACTCAGTCAACTTCATCATGGAGCACGAGTCGCTTTCTTACCCCGAAGCGCTGAAATGGCTGGCCAAAAAATACCACATTGATGTTCAGGAGGAGGAAGAAACCGAAGAACAAAAACAGCTGAAGGACGACCGGGAAAGTATGATGATCGTGTCGGCCTTTGCGCAAAAGTACTTCACCCGCTACGTGTGGGAGGAAAACGAAGGCCGAACTATTGGGTTGAGCTACCTGCGTGAACGGGAACTGAACGACACGATTATCAAAAAATTTGAGTTGGGCTATTGTCCTGACGGAAAAGACAACTTCACGCAAGCTGCCCAAAAACAAGGCTACAAGATGGATTTCCTGGAAAAAACCGGGTTAACCATCAAACGGGATGATTGGGTGCGCGACCGATTTGCCGGGCGGGTGATGTTCCCCATTCACAACGTGGCGGGACGCGTGATTGCCTTTGGTGGTCGTACGTTGAAGAGTGATAAAAAAGTAGCCAAATACCTCAACTCCCCGGAGTCGGACATCTACCACAAAAGCCGGGTATTGTATGGAATTTACCAGGCCAAACGAGAGATTACAAGACAGGACAAGTGTTACCTGGTTGAAGGATATACCGACGTACTGGCTTTTCACCAG
>DATFMO010000317.1:0-5195 GCA_035266925.1 Sunxiuqinia sp.
TCGAGCAATTTGGTTACGGATTCGGATTTACAGCCTACATGCTATACATGATTTACTTGGCAGATGGTCAACACAAAACGTCACATTACGCCATTTGCACCGGCTTTATGGCCCTGGGAATGATGATACCCGGCATGGTAAGTGGCTGGATCCAGGAGCAGGTTGGCTACCAACATTTTTTCATTTGGGTAATGTTGTGCACCATCCCAGGCTTTTTGATTATTAACTTCTTAAAAATTGACCCTTCATTTGGCACCAGAAATCGTACATCAAAATAAGGTTCCGATTCGGATTTTTCCAAATTCATTTTCCAAAATGGAAAGTAACTCGTAGCGGTCCACAAAAAAACCAATCCCATAAATCATTGAACTAAAACATCTTGTCTTCTTTTACATTTGTTAACAAGAAAATGTTCTACAGCATTTAAACCATCTCTCTCAATCACTGTCTTACCCAACGTAGACTTAAATCAACCAAACATGAATATCGAGAGATTATTGATTATTTTTTTGCTTTATTTTTCTTTAGCTGCGTCAGCACAACCGCCGGCGGGAAAGGCCGCTGTTCCTTCGAACAAGGCCATTCTCAAAGGGAAAGTGATTGATGGAGAATCCAAACAATTGATGGAATATGCCAATGTATCCATATACACCCAGGATTCAAGCCTGGTCACCGGTGGAATTACTGACAGCAACGGAGAATTCAAAATCGGTCCAATAAAATTCGGCACCTACTATGTTGAAGCAAATTTTATTGGTTTCACCAAAACACGAATCAACAACATTCAACTCAACGAAAACAATCGCCAGATTGATCTGGGAACCATTGAATTGGAACCTGCCCACCAGAAACTTGATGAGGTGAGCGTTATTGCCGATAAATCACGCGTTGAATACAAAATTGATAAAAAAATCGTCAACGTCAGCCAGGATTTGAACGCTAACGGAGGAACAGCTGCTGATGTTCTGGAAAATACACCTTCCGTTCAGGTTGACATTGAAGGGAATGTAACCGTGCGTGGTTCGTCCAATTTTACCGTTTACATTGACGGACGGCCAAGTACCTTGTCGGGAAGCGATGCATTGCAACAAATCCCGGCTTCAGCCCTTGAAAATATTGAAATCATCACCAACCCATCAGCAAAATACGATCCGGATGGAACGGCAGGAATCATCAACCTGGTGATGAAGAAAGACATTCTTTCCGGGTTCAACGGAATCGTCAACGCTTCAATCGGTACCCGAAACAAACAGCGTTTTGACATGACGATCAACCAGAAAACGAAAAAACACAACCTGACTTTCGGAGTAGACTACAGCGACTTTCATTTTCATGGGAAAAATCAATCCACCCGGGAAACCTTTAAGAATGACACCGTTTTTCACATCGATAAAATGGGAAATCGTGGGTTCAACCGCAAAGGATACGGATTTAAAGGAGGCGTTGATTTTTACCTGTCTGATTTGACAACATTGGGATTCAATGCTCATGTGGGCCATTATGATTTTGAAAGTGGTGGCGTAGCCAACGTGCACAAATACACCACGCCTGCAACGACTGAAACTTTTTCAGTGGAAACTGATCCCAGCCCCCGCAACCGAAACTACGCCAGTGGTACTGTTAACTTTCAGCATAAATTTAACGAAGATGGTTCACACCAGCTCATGGCTACATTGTATTATTCGCATCGAAATTCAGATGATATTGATGTTGAAAATGAACAGCTGGCTGACGCCAATTATGAACCAACAAATCTCTACCTACTTCGAATCCGAACAACTTCCGATGAATTGTCAGATCGATATCGCTTTAAAGCGGATTACACGCGTCCACTTGGCGATTTTGGCAAGCTGGAAGCGGGCGTGCAAAGCCGGTTACGCAGAGAAAATGAAGATTATCTATTTGAAGCCTTTAACGCTGAAAAACAGCAGTGGATAAACAATCCGGACTTCAGCAGCTCAATGATTTTCAAACGCGATATCCATGCTGCCTACACGACTCTCTCAAGCAAGTGGGGCGCACTGGGCTACATGGCCGGACTGCGTGGCGAATACACCAACCGTGAAACTGATCATACGTCAAACACTGAACCATATATTTTGCACCGATTCGATCTGTTTCCAACCACTCACTTGTCCTACACGTTATTTGATAAAAGCCAGGTAATGGCCAGTTATAGCCGGCGTATTGACCGCCCTCGTGGCCGGGATCTCGATCCCTTTGAAAACTATCGCGACCAATATTCGGTTAGCGTTGGCAACCCGGCTCTGAAACCAGAATACACCAACTCCTATGAGTTGAGCTACATGAAGCGTTTTGGCAAATCTTTCATTTCGTTGGAAGGTTTTTACAAAGCTACAAACAACGTCATTACCCGATTCAATACGCTGCGGGATGATGGAGTCATTGTCCAGAAACGAATCAATCTGAATCACGACTATTCCAAGGGCGGTGAGTTGATGGCCAACATCAACCTGAAAGAATGGTTGCTACTCAACGGAAGTGTATCCATTTACAATTACAAAATCGCGGATCAATCTTCAGGTGAGTATGTTGAACGCACAAGCACCAACACGGATGGGCGCCTAAATGCAACCTTCAAATTCTCTTCCAACAGTCGCATGGAAATTGTGGGGAGGTATCGTGGTCCTACGGTATCCATACAAGGAAAACGGGAAAGTATGTTTTACTCCAATATTTCGTATCGACAGGATTTGATGAAGAAAAAACTAACAGCAACATTGAGTATGCGCGATTTGTTCGGAACCGCCAATTGGAGAGGAACATCAAGTGGACCAAATTTCAATTCAACGTATAAATGGCAACGCGAACCACGTATTCTTACGCTGACGTTGAGCTATAAAATAAACAACTACAAGATGGACAAATCCAATCAATCGGATACTAACGAAGTAGAATTTGATAACGGAGGTGGCGGAGGTGGGTTCTAAAACTTCTCGTTAAAAACGATATGTAAAAGGGGCTTGATGCCCTTTTTTTTTGGTTGAATGTTATTAGTTTCCACCAAACTTGACACAGATTCTTCGCTGTGCTCGGAATGACGGGGAATTCAGGAGGCTGGAACGTCCTGTTTCTATTTGCTAGTTGAAATTTTCAACCTTCAGAACGAAGACTTTTTTTGAAAGTCTGGCAGCCTTCATTCCAACAAACCGCAACATACAAAAAAGAGGAAGCAAAATGCTTCCTCTTTCTGAATCTATAAATCTATTCTAACTTGCTTGTTATGGCGTATTCAAGCGCTTATAAAGTTGCTTCACCAGGAACCCAGTCACATGGGGTAAGCTGGCCAGTTTTTAATGCTTCCAGCACACGCAACACTTCAGGAACGTTACGGCCAATCGCCAGGTCATTTACGCTGGCCCAACGGATAATACCTTCTGGATCCAGGATGAATGTTGCACGGTAAGCAATGCGTTCTTCTGCTTCAAGAATTCCTAAATCTTCAGCCAATGATTTTGAAGTATCGGCCAACATTGGGAATTGTAGTTTTTTCAAACCAGCGTGGTCATTTCTCCATGCCAGGTGCACGTACTCAGAATCAGTTGAAGCACCGATCAGGTTAGCATCTAATTTCTTGAAGCCTTCATAATGATCGTTGAATGCCGTAATTTCTGTTGGGCAAACAAAAGTAAAATCTTTTGGCCACCAGAATACAACACTCCACTTTCCGTTCAGGTCTTCGTTTGTAATTGTATCGAATTCTTTCCCTGCTTCCAGAGAAACAACGGCTGTTTTCTTAAATTCCGGAAATTTTTGTCCAATTGTCAACATGATTTTTGTTTTTAATTTGGTTTCAATAAAAATGATTGGACAAATATAAACGCAGGAACTCGACCAATCAAATTGATTTTTTTTATTCGGAATAGATAGAAACTATGCTCTAAAACATGCGACTGCCAAGTTGATCCCAACCAACCGGGATTCGCTCATTATAACCTGCTGATCAGCCACTTGAATTGATCAATATTCCAAATTCCAATTCTTCGAACCGCTTTTATCCATTATTTGAATTCTTTTGCTAAAATCAATGGTCCTCGTACGTCAAACAGGCACCATATAAGAACTTCAGGAAATCAACATTTCTTATTAAATTGCCACTCGCATATTTCCTAAGAATGATATTTTATGAAGCAGAATTCATCATCACTCAGCCGAAGAAATTTTATTGGCACAACAGCAACCGCAATGGCGGGTTTCAGCATCTTGCCCAGCCATGTTGTTGCAGGCTTGGGACACCGTCCACCAAGCGATAAACTGAACATTGCAGGCATTGGAGTTGGCGGGTTTGGCTACCAAAACCTAAAACATGTTGAAACTGAAAATATCGTAGCCTTGTGCGATGTTGACTGGAAATATGCCAACAGAAACGCCTTTCGCGAGTGGCCTGTCATTTCTCATTACAAAGATTACCGGGAACTATTTGACAAGCAAAAAGACATTGACGCAGTGATTATTGCCACGCCGGACCACTCACATTCGCTACCGGCATTGATGGCTATGCAGCAAGGGATTCATGTCTATTTGCAACAACCACTCACCCACACCATTTACGAATCGCGTATTTTGGCAGAAGCTGCTAGCACCTATGGCGTTGCCACACAAATGGGTAACCAGGGAGGCTCGGGCGACGGAGTACGACAAATTTGCGAGTGGATCTGGGCAGGAACCATTGGCGACATCACCCATATTGATGCCTGGACCAACCGACCAACCTGGCCACAAGCACTGGAATCCCCCAAAAAAGACATGCGTGTCCCAAAAACACTGGACTGGGATTTGTTCATCGGACCTGCTGCATTCCGACCTTATAATGAAGTGTATCATCCGTGGGGATGGCGGCGCTGGTGGGAATTTGGTGCGGGTTCCCTGGGCGATATGGGCAGCCATATTCTCGATCCGGTTTTCCGGGCACTGAAACTACAATACCCAACTTCGGTTCAAGCAAGCACAACGGCTTTTACAAACGATTCGCCACCTGATGCCGAGATGATTACTTTTGAATTTCCAGCACGAGACAACTTGCCGAAATTAGCCATGCCGCCACTAACTGTGAGTTGGTACGATGGTGGCCTATTGCCATCCCGCCCCGACGAGTTGAAAATTGGTGAGCCCATGGGAGACGATGATGGAGGATGTATTTTTTATGGCACCAAAGGGAAACTAATGTGCGGTGC
>DATFMO010000318.1:0-3650 GCA_035266925.1 Sunxiuqinia sp.
TTGTTGATTTCATCATCGCTCAATCCTGATGAAGCTTCAATGCGTATCGATTGAGATTTGCCAGTTGCTTTATCTTTTGCATGGACATTCAAAATACCGTTGGCATCAATATCGAAAGAAACTTCGATTTGAGGTACTCCACGTGGGGATGGCGGAATGCCGTCCAGGTGGAATTTGCCAATCGTTTTGTTTCCGGCTGCCATTGGTCGTTCACCTTGCAATACATGAATTTCTACCGACGGTTGATTATCTGCAGCTGTGGTAAATGTTTCCGATTTCTTGGTTGGGATGGTTGTGTTGGATTCAATTAATTTGGTCATTACACCACCCATGGTTTCAATACCCAGTGACAGTGGAGTTACATCAAGCAACAACACATCTTTTACTTCTCCGGTTAATACGCCACCTTGAATAGCAGCACCAATAGCTACCACTTCGTCAGGGTTTACCCCTTTTGAAGGGTTCTTACCAAAGAATTCTTTTACTTTTTCCTGAATAGCAGGAATACGGGTAGAACCACCAACTAACAAAATTTCATCAATGTCTGATGGATTCAGACCGGCATTTTTCAATGCTTTTTTACAAGGCTCAATTGTCGCATTGATCAGGCTGTCAGTCAACTGTTCAAATTTTGAACGGGACAACGATTTTACCAAGTGCTTTGGAATTCCATCAACCGGCATAATATATGGCAGGTTGATTTCAGTTTGTGTTGAACTTGATAATTCGATCTTCGCTTTCTCAGCAGCTTCTTTCAAACGTTGCAAAGCCATTGGATCTTTGCGCAAGTCCGGACCTTCTTCTTTCTGAAATTCATCAGCTAACCAGTCAATAATAACTTGGTCGAAATCATCACCACCAAGGTGAGTATCACCATCAGTTGATTTTACTTCAAATACACCATCACCCAATTCAAGAACTGAGATATCGAAAGTACCACCACCAAGGTCAAATACGGCCACTTTCATGTCGCGGTCCATTTTGTCAAGACCGTAAGCCAGTGATGCAGCGGTAGGCTCGTTGATGATACGACGTACTTTCAGACCTGAAATTTCACCGGCTTCTTTGGTAGCCTGACGTTGTGAGTCATCGAAGTATGCAGGTACAGTAATGACTGCTTCAGTCACTTCTTGGCCCAGGTAATCTTCAGCGGTTTTCTTCATTTTCTGAAGCACCATCGCTGAGATTTCCTGAGGTGAATATTTGCGGTCTTCAATTTGAACGCGAGGTGTATTATTGTCTCCTCTAACGACTTGGTAAGGAACCCGGTTAACTTCTTTGGTCACCTTGTCATAAGTTTCTCCCATAAATCGTTTGATGGAGGAAATGGTTTTGTGTGGATTGGTAATTGCCTGACGTTTTGCAGGATCACCAATTTTACGCTCTCCGTTTTCTACAAATGCTACAATTGATGGAGTTGTTCTTTTTCCTTCGCTGTTAGGAATAACAACAGGCTCGTTACCTTCCATTACGGCAACACATGAGTTTGTTGTTCCTAAGTCGATTCCAATTATTTTTCCCATTGTATTCTAATTTTTATAGTTATTTCAAACTTGAATTTTCAATTTCGCTCTGGAATCATCAATCACTATGCCAAGCAAAGAATGCCAAAATGAAATGCAATATTGGCACAATGAAGGGAGAATGATAAAATCAGGTTGACAGGATTGGTGACAAAAAGACATAGGAGGCCAGGAAAGATTCATTCCATGTCCGGCATGAGCATTTTGCAAAAAGTTGTTTACTTTGTATGCATAAAATGAATTGTTATGTCAGTACACAAGGAAATAAAGCGGGTGACCACCCATGTCCTTTCTGAAATGAAGTTGCGGGGTGAAAAAATATCGATGTTGACCAGCTACGATTACAGCATGGCCAAACTGGCGGACGAAGCCGGAATTGATGTGATATTGGTTGGCGATTCAGCTTCCAATGTAATGATGGGAAATGAGACAACCCTGCCGATCACGCTCGACCAAATGATTTTTATGGGAACGTCTGTTGTCAAAGCTGCTAATAGGTCATTGGTGGTGGTTGACATGCCATTTGGAACCTACCAGGGCAATAGCAAGGAGGCGTTAAGCTCTGCCATTCGAATCATGAAAGAGACAGCCGCTGACGCTGTGAAACTGGAAGGTGGTAAAGAAGTGTTGGAGTCGGTTGACCGGATCCTTTCCGCCGGAATTCCGGTGATGGGGCACCTGGGATTGATGCCGCAATCCATTCATAAATACGGAACTTACACCGTTCGAGCCAAGCAAGATGAAGAAGCCGGGAAGCTAATTGAAGATGCTAAATTACTGGAACAAGCCGGCTGTTTTGCTATCGTGCTTGAAAAGATTCCGGCAACATTAGGAAAGCAAGTGGCTGAATCGGTAAAAATTCCAATTATTGGCATTGGTGCCGGTGGCTATGTCGATGGACAAGTACTGGTGATTCATGATATGTTGGGCATCACCCAGGAGTTTTCACCACGCTTCCTGCGTCGCTATCACAATTTAGCTACTGAGATAAAAGGGGCTGTTGGTAGCTACATTGAAGACGTGAAATCCAGAAATTTCCCCAACGAACGGGAACAATACTAGATTGCAAATAGCTTGTGGCAAAGAGAAGTTTTTCTTTGTTCTTAGTTCAACTTGAAACCCATAACTCAAAACTCGCGACTCAAACTATGCAAGTCATATACGAAGACAACCATTTAATCGCCGTGAATAAAGCCTGTGGCGAAATTGTACAAGGCGACAAAACCGGTGATGAAACATTGATCGATAAGGTCAAAGCATACATCAAAGAGAAATATAACAAACCGGGTGATGTGTATCTTGGATCGCCGCATCGGCTCGACCGGCCAACAAGCGGAATCGTCTTGTTTGCGCGGACCAGCAAAGCACTGACACGTTTAAACGCCATGTTTCAGGATAAAGAGGCCATTAAAAAGACCTATTGGGCAGTAGTTGATAAATTGCCGGAAGAAGAGGAGGAAACGCTGGAACATTACCTCTGGAAAGACGAAGGCAAAAATAAAAGCTTTGCGTCGGAAGCACCAAAGCCTAAGAATGGCGCGCGTTTCTGCAGTCTGGCATATCGACATAAAGCCAGTTTGAATCGTTATCATCTGCTCGAAGTTGATTTGCAAACCGGACGGCATCACCAAATTCGGGTTCAGTTGGCGAAAATTGGGTGTCATATAAAAGGAGATTTAAAATACGGAGCAACGCGAAGCAATGAGAATGGGGGCATCCACCTGCATGCGCGAAAGCTAGAATTCATTCATCCGGTTAAAAAAGAGCCCATTAAAATTGTAGCCCGCCCTCCAAAGGGCGATCCCATTTGGGACGATTTGGTGAAGATCAAGGAATTAAAAGATTAAGTGGGCATTCAAACAATACTTTTCAGCGAGTTGCCATTGAAATTCAGTGGCAACAAGCTTTCCACACGATCCAGAATTTCAATTTTACTACGACTGTCTAAAATCACTCGCATTGGTTTATTAAAACGGTGTTGGGTTTCCAGCATCACTTGGCGACAAGCCCCACAGGGACTCACATTTTTTGCTGCGTCGCCGTTCTGGTCAATGGCTGTCACAACAATGGTGTTTACCGCCAGCTGGGGAAAATTGGCGTTGGCCCAAAACAAAGCTGTTCGTTCGG
>DATFMO010000319.1:0-3775 GCA_035266925.1 Sunxiuqinia sp.
AATGGCGGTGTGGCAATCTTTGGCTTTAATGTCATTGATCGTTACATCTTTAAATGTTGGAATTCCTTTACTGGCGGGAACTTTTTCCAGTAGAACTTTCCAATAATCAGGAATCGTATCAGAGTGTTCGTCGATCGAAGCATAACTATATGAAGGATTCCAATTTAAAGTGACCACAATAGGAATGCCAACTTCATTCATATGAATGTGACTGATACTGATATCTGAAAGAACGCCGCCACGTGAAAGTGCAGATTTAAAACGGATAGCTGTCATCGTTTTGTGTGCCTGGAGGTTTTGAACAATCACGTGCCTGATGCCGCCCGACGTTTCGCTTCCAAATGTAACCAGACCACCTCCCCGGCGTGAAATGCAGTCCCTGATTACAACGTACTCAGTTGGACGATTAACTCGCAATCCATCAGCATCGCGGCCGGCTTTTAAACAGAAATTATCGTCGTTGCAATCAATGTCGCAGTTTTCAACCAAAATTTTAGATGATGAATCAATGTCAACACCATCTGTTGAAGGACCGTGTCCATCAATATTATTTCGAATAACAATTCCATCAACCGTTACATGGCTGGAGTAGAGCAGATGTACGGTCCAAAAGCCAGATTGTTTGAGAGTAATGTCCTTTACGGTCACATTATTTGAATTTTGTACCAGGACAGTACGAACGCGCTTGCAATCGTAATCAGCTGCCCATCGCAATCCTCTTGGAGTATAGTTTTCGCGCAGTTCCCAGTAACGTTCCCAGTTGTAGCGACCTTGTGCATGGATGGTTCCGGTACCGGAAATGGCGACATTCTTTTTGTCCAATACATTGATAATTGCTGATGGCCAACGCATTTCAACACCAGCTACACGAGTTTCAATTTCAGGGTATTCGGATAAATCAATCGCACCACGTATTTCAACATCTTTATCAATGTGAAGATTTACATTGTCTTTTAAATAAATAGCTCCGGTTAAATAAACTCCAGGTTCAAAAGTAACTTCTCCACCACCATGTTTAGCGCAATCATCAATAGCAGCCTGAATGGCTTTTGTTGAGGTAATCAAGTTATTACCGGGGGTTCCAAAATCATTTACCTTAACAATATAATCGGTTTCAGGATATGTTTGTGCCCCTACATCATCTGTCCACTTCGTATTCTTCATTTGTGCTGATGCCATTACAGGAATCAGCAATAGGGTAGCAAAAACAATATTCCAAAATTTCTTGTCAGTCATTTCTTTAATCTTCATTTGGTTTTGGCAACGAATTACCAGGGAATTTCGTGGGATCAACTCAAAAAAATGGTTGAATTTTAAAGCAAAATAAGCTTTGTTTTAAGAATGTTTTTTTCAATGTTTTATCGTTGTTTTTCAGATTTCTGAAATTGCTCAATCAGTGAAATTGGGCATGAACGTTGTGAATATTTCAAATTCTTTTCTGATAGAATAGCTTTTGAAATATCAGTTTTATTGGGGTGATACAATTGTTGTTATTCGTGTTATTTATTGAATTGAGAATACCTGACTTCGTTTTCAAATTTAGGTGTCAGATCGACCTTCCTGAAAATTTCTTTTGAGTTTCCTGATTTCTAAAAATGAGTGAAAGTAAAAAAGACATTCCGTGCAAACTTACACGGAATGTCTTTTAAGATTTGTTATTTAACGATAACTTTTGTAGTCTCTACTTTATCAGCAGTCGTAATATTCAGAATATACATTCCTTTATTTTTCAACATGATTTGTTGAGGTCCTGTGATGTTATTGAAATTTCTTTCGTAAACCACTTTCCCTGTCATATCAAATACTTTCAATGCATATGCATTCAAGCCTTTTGTATCGATGTTGAAATTACCATTTGATGGGTTTGGATAAACTTGCAATGAACTTTCTTGTGTCAGATCTTTCACAGCTGTTCCGTTACCAACAACCACTTTAACTTCGTTACTTGTAATCGCAGTACCACCGAATGTTGACTCACATACAATGTAGTAAGTTCCTTCAGCAATTAACAGCGGAGTGTAAGAATCAGAAAGTTGAGGAATTGCGAATGACATGTATCCTGAACCAGAAGTGTTTGAATATTTCCATTCACGGCTATCAGGAGTCATACTTTCAGTAACAGTCAGTCGAGTACCTTCAGTACCCAAATCAACCTGTTGGTCATCAGCAGGCGATACGGAAACATCAACCACATTAACAATCGCTTCATCAGAAGTGACAGTATTTGTACCATCAGATCCTTCACAAACTACATAGTAAGTTCCGGCTGCATCAAATGATGGTTGGAATGTAGCTCCAGTCGCTGCAGGATCAAATGACATATAGTCGCCACCGCTAGTTGTTGCATATTTCCATTCTCTCGATGTGATAGCTGCATCGTTTTTCGTGCTCAGTTCAGCTCCCATTTGACCCACACCTACATATTGGGCTGTTAACGGAGTGATATCAAAGGCAACATCACTTTTGGCAGTCACAGTAGTTAAGCTATCAGCGGCATTGTAGCTATACTGAATCTTGAAACCGTCAGGAGCTACCAATTGGTTTTTAGCCATCCAGTCGGCAACATCAGCGGAATGATCGCCAACCATTTCCAGTTTACCATTGTCAGAAATGGTAATGACACTGTGGGTAGTATCCGTCGCAAATCTCCAGATCGCATTACTATAGGCATCACCCTGGATATGGACATATCCATTATCTGAGATCGTCAGTTGACCTCCTGTAGGGCCATCTTTTGTACCAATAATCAAGGATGATTCGAACATAATTTTGCCGTTGTTTTTAACAATCCAACCTGAATTGTTTCCTTCGCAACGACCAAATGCTTTATTTACAAGGACACCACCTTCAACAATGATTTTACCCATGAGGTATGGATCACCTGTAAGCCTTAAACTATCGGTATCAGCTTTGCGAATAATGAATTCTGCCGAATCCGCAGGCGCAATTGAAGCAATGGTGTCATTGCCGGCTTTCGCCAACACAGGAGGATTTTCAACAGAAGAAGCCGGGATATTCAGGTTTTGGAAAAACGGGGTCGTCATCGGTGTCCAGTTACGAACATCAGCTACATCTGTGCCGAAAGCGCCAGTCCAGTCAATTGATTGATTTGGAGACGGGTTCATTTTGATGGTGACTTCTGGAGAAGTGTATGTTGTACCATTCACGACAGATTGACAAACCACATAGAAAATGCCTTCTGTTTGGAAATCAGGCGTATATTCAGTTGTTGTTACAGGAGGATCGAATGATTGATAACCTGAACCTGAAGTGGTTGTCCATTTCCATTCACGGCTGGTTGCCGTTTCTTTTTCAGTAGCAGTAATCATACCACCTGAATAACCGACAAGAATGTTTTGGTCATCTGCTGGATTAAGAGTTACCATTTTTGAATTAACGTTCACTTGGACTTCTGGCGATTTAATGGTACCGCTAGATGTTGTTCCTTCCAGTACAACATAGTAAGAGCCAGCGTTAGCAAATGAAGCATTTACTAAACTATCTGCTGTTTGTGCCGGATCAAATGACATGTACGGTCCACCAGATGCAGTTGCATATTTCCATTCCATGGAAGTCAGACTTTCCAATCCACGGTTTTGAACAGAATAGATTGTTGGCAGCGGATCGCCTTCAAAAACCTGAATAGGATCACCATTAACCAGGAACAATGAATCTTTTGAGCGCAAGTCAACAATGGTTTGAACATTGTCAGCATCATAATACGCGTATGGATCATTGTTATCATCCGATGTAATTTGGTTTCTGGCAATTACGC
>DATFMO010000320.1:0-3493 GCA_035266925.1 Sunxiuqinia sp.
GTTTCCTGCGTTTTGACTTTTTCACCCTGATCAGTTTCTCCCGTTTTTGAAAGAATAGCGGTGCCATTGGATTGTAATTCCAGCTTCCAACTCGGTTTTAGCCAAGTGGTGGCGTAGTTGTCGAGGAAAAGTGCTTCGCCCTTGATCTTCGCACCGGCTTTTAATTGTTCGCGGATAAAAATCGGTTTTCCCGTCGATTGTATCTGGCTGTCGGCTTGCGGCGAATAGGTTTCAACTTCTTTTAGATTGAAAGGAGAATTGCCCGATTTGACAGAAGCAATTACCCGAATGGCTTCCAGTTCAATAGGGCGGTTGAATACCCGGTGCCCATATAATTTTTCGTATTGTTCGTGGAAAAGAATTTCAGGATCGACAGACGGTTCCAGTTGAATTTCCAGGCTGCTGTCCTGTCCTTTAAAACGTAGGAACAATAGGCGCTGGCGAATCTCGGTTTGGTCTTTTTCAAAACCTTCTGCAACCAGTAATTCCCTTGCTTTTTCTTCAATTTCTGAAAAGAAGCGGTTCAATTGCGGTTTCAGGTCGTTCATCTTTTGCAGAATTTGCTGCTCGGCAAATCGTTCGATGCGGGCATTCCCAATTCCATAGGCGGACAATAATCCGGCATCTTGTGGCAAAAGGATGGTTTTGATTCCGAGGATGTCGGCCATGTCACAGGCATGCAGCCCACCGGCCCCGCCAAAAGCCACGAGTGTAAACTTTTTGGGATCGTAGCCTTTGGCAATGGAGATCTTCCGGATAGCCCCGGCCATAATTTCGTTGGCAATGTCGATGAAACCTTGCAGTACTGCTGTCCGTGTTTGCGGACGATCCGTTTTCGACTCCAGTTCCTGCAACAGTTTCTGCAAACGTTCTTCGGCTGCTTCGGGAAAAACAGGAATGCTGAATCGGGAGGTGTCGAGCCGTCCTAAAAGCAGGTTGACATCGGTAATGGTGAGCGGGCCACCCGCGCCATAGCAGGCCGGGCCAGGAAAGGCGCTGGCGCTTTCTGGCCCCACGAAAAGTTTGTAGCCATCGAACCCACAAATGGAGCCTCCTCCCGCAGCCACCGTCTCAATGGCGATGGCCGAACTGTTGATCAGGCTGTCGCCCACTTCCAGCTCGTAGCGATAATCGAAATCCCCACTGTATCGCGAAACATCGGTGCTGGTGCCGCCCATATCGAAGGTGATCAGCTGCTCATGCCCGGTTTGTTTGCCGATAATGGAGGCACCAACGACTCCGCCAGCCGGGCCGCTCAACAGACTGTCTTTCGGATGAAATTTATCAGCAGCGACCAACCCGCCGGCGCTCGTCATGATTTGGAACGACTGCTTGCCCATGCGCCCGGCAATGTTGTTGACGTAGTTGTGGATGATGGGCGACAAATAGGCATTGACAACAGCCGTTTCTGCGCGTGGTACCAGCTTAATGAGTGGCGTTAATTCCGCGGAAGCCGACACAAAGTCAAATCCCAAATCAATCAAAAGTTCTTTGATTTTTTGTTCATGAACGGGATTGATGTAGGCGTTCATCAAGCCAATGGCCGCCGATTCAATTTCTTCCTTTGGAATGGCTGCCAGTTGTTTTTTTACCTCCTCCAAGTTGAGTGGTCGAAGGACATTTCCCTGTGCGTCGATCCGTTCATCAACTTCCAGAATACGTGAGGTGATTTGCTGGCGTTTGACCACATTCATCGCGAAAATATCGGGGCGTGCCTGGTTGCCGATTTTCAGTAAGTCTTTAAAACCTTTGGTCACCAGGAATAGGGTTTTGGCTCCTGTTCCTTCCAGCAGTGCGTTTGTTCCTTTGGTCGATCCCAGTTTCAGAATGAGGTCAGGAAAAGTTTCATCCAATGCCGTTTGGGTGATCAGGCGGGCACCCAAGACCGGCGCTTCTTCATGCGAAGTGATTTCAAAATTGAGGCCTTCAAGCTGCTTTTCGCCTTCAATTGCAGAATTTAATCTCAGTATTTTCTCTTTGAAAGTGTAGGATTCAATTTGAATGGAGCGATATTCTTCACCCAACAACCGGAAAGAAAAACCTTTGACCAAATCTTTCTCCAATTCCCAACTTTCACTAATCCGGAAAGAAGTAGGGGAGAGCACTCGCGCGATCTTTCCGCGAAGGCTGCTGTTGCTGAGTACTTTTCTGCGATATTCTTTCCCATCGTGATCAATGCCAATACAGTCGGTGAAGGTGCCACCGGTATCGATATAGAGTTGAAAATAGTTCTTCATTTCAATCTGTATTTAAAAAATGCTGCTGATCCGACGAAAATACAATAAAATGGTCGAAACTGACAGGTCAAGAGATTCGACAAACAGTTTCAGCCAACACTCGATGGTGTTTAATCAAGAAATGAAATCTTCAAGCTAATAATCGATCCAAAGACTAGGAGGGTGGAAAAATAAATCCTCAAAAATGAGGATTGAAATGAGGATAAGGTATCCTTAATTTTAGTTGTCATAAGATTGCATTCCTCCCCATAGGTTAAAAATGGGGCGTGAAGACCTTCTAACGAAAGAGGAGGCACTCAACCAAAACCTGTTCAATATGAAGACAAAATTCAGTAAACTATTTTTTGTTGCAAAATTGGTATTCATAGGATTTTTTCTTGTGTGTGTACCCACTAATTTCCTATTTGCAGGATCGCGTGAAATCGGCGGTTATGTAGATAAAGCTGAAGACCGATTTGTGCGCAACGTTTGGAATTTCGTCAAGAATTTTCAAAGCTGGCAAACCATTGGTAGTCACAAGTACAAAGAAGTTCAGTACTACTGGGCTTCCCCGGCAGAATTTAAAAGTCTCCATAAGTCGTATGTGGACAAAATGGATGTAGCTTATTTTGCTTGCCACGGAAACGACTATTATGGTCAGACTAACAAAAGCGCTGGTATTGGTGTTGATTTCAGGACCTGTCCTCCTTATGGTGACCTGGCCAATGATGGTGATCTTGAATTTTTAATCATTGAATCGTGTTACACTGTAACAACTGCGCCGGATGTCAGCGGCGATTGGTGGACTCCTTGGACCTCAATTTTTCAGGGACTGCACCAACTGGTTGGTTTTCACACCTTAAGTAATTCGGACAATGGTATTCCCAACAACTTTGCCCATAAATTGAAAGCCAACGGTGGCGTGTGGCAATCGTGGTTCAAAGCCGTGAATGAAGAACGCTACTGGATTTTTAATCCAACCAACTCCGATGGTTCTCCGTATCCCGGACTAGCGAGTGCTATTATGTACCATAGCACACAGAATGATCGTCTCGGTTCATATGCTGCTGATCCAGCGGGTGGTGCGGCTGATATGGTCACCTGGTGGCAATACTAATTCACAGATAAAATTTATAAAAAAGTAAGAAGATGAAGTTACCTATTCAAACTCGATATTTTGCGGTATTTTGTGCGATTGTTATAATCGCATCATGTCAACCAGAGGAAAAGAAAGGAACCGGAATTTATACCTACCATTTTGCAGAACAACCTGTTTT
>DATFMO010000321.1:0-13810 GCA_035266925.1 Sunxiuqinia sp.
CGCCCCACTTTCACTTTCAATAATTTGTAGGGCGAAGCTTCTTGTACTTTTTGCCGAATGACATCTGGCTCATCGATGCCAATGGTGAAGGATGTGTTGGGCGTTTTTGCCGGATCCAGTCCCCACATTTGGTGGCAGGGCTTTCCTTCCAATTTCCCGATTAAATCGTGTAAGGCAATGTCGATGGATGCTTTGGCTGCACAATTCCAGGGCGCCACATGATCAACGTATTGAAGAATTTCTTCAACTTGAAAAGGATCGTGAAACTGCTGTAAATCGAGTGCTGAAAGGAAGCTGGTCACTGTTTGATAGGTTTCTTCCAAATACGGAGGCATAGTTGCCTCGCCGTATCCAACAACGCCGTCAAATTCAAGTTCGGTCAGCATCACCGGAGTGGTTTTTCGGGAGCTGCCTGATAAGGTAAAACGGTGTTTCAATTGCAGTTCAAAAGGCCTGAAGCTGAGTTTTAAACCAGGTGTTTTTGAGTTTTGCTGATTCGTTTTCATCGTCGATCATCCATCAATAAAATGCGGGATTGCTGTTGATTTATTAACAGTTTGCAAAATATCACATAATTTGGGAATTTCCGAAGCCGAATTCAGGATTTCTGAGTAATTTGAGTGGGTGTAACATAGAATTTTTGGGGTATGGGAACATTAATTGCAGATAGTGGATCGACAAAAACAGACTGGATTTTAATCAATGATCCGGCTGGAAAACAGCGTATTCAAAGTTCAGGGATTAATCCTTTTTTCCGCACTACGGAATCAATTTTTGATGAATTGCAGGCGAAGTTTCAGCCAATTCTAAACCGACCGGTTGATGAAATCTTTTTTTACGGAGCTGGGATTGTGAACCAGGACAAAGCGAATGTAGTGCGTGATGCGTTATTTCAGCTGTTCCCTGGCACGGCCATCGAAATTCACAGTGATTCGTTAGGTGCGGCAAGAGCACTTTTTGGCCGCGAGCCCGGCATTAGTTGTATCATTGGAACAGGATCTAACACAGCTTTGTATGATGGTGAAAAAATTGTGGCTGGTGTGCCTCCATTGGGATTTATTATGGGCGATGAAGGCAGTGGGGCTGTGTTGGGTAAAAAGTTGATCGGCGACTATTTTAAAAATGTCATGCCGGCCAATGTGCAAAGTTTACTCGAAAATCGCTACGATTTTACGCAAGCTGAGATATTGGATCGTGTTTACCGACAAGAACGTCCCAATCAGTTTTTGGCCAGTTTTGCCCCTTTTATTGCCGAATATATCGAACGATCCTATTGCCATGAGCTGGTGATGACAAGCATGACGGAATTCTTTGAGCGAAACGTATTAAAATTGCCGGATGCCGCACAGTTTAGAATTGGCTTTGTGGGTTCGGTTGCTGATGCTTTTCGCGATTTCATTGAAGAGCTGGCTCAAAAATATGGCTTCGATCACCCTAAAATATTGAAAGAGCCCATTTCTGAATTGAGTGCTTTTCATGCGATCAATCAATAGTTTTTCAAATGAGCGAAAATAATATCACGGAGTCCGAATCCGCATACGGCGATCTGGAAAAGATGTCGGTGAGGGAGTTGCTGGAAAGTATTCACGAGGAGGATCAGAATGTGCTTCCCGCCGTGCAAAAAACCATTCCACAAATTGAAAGACTGGTGCAAGAGGTGGTTGAACGGATGCAGAGAGGTGGTCGCCTGTTTTATATGGGAGCTGGTACCAGTGGCCGGCTGGGTGTTCTGGATGCTTCGGAAATTCCACCAACCTACGGCGTCGGTTACGATTTGGTGATTGGCCTGATTGCCGGCGGCGATCGTGCCATTCGAAAAGCTGTTGAAGCTGCTGAAGACAACGCCGAATTGGGATGGCAGAACCTGCAGAAATACCGGATCAACAAGCTGGATTCAGTGGTGGGCATTGCCGCTTCGGGGCGCACACCTTATGTAATTGGAGCTGTGAAGCATGCTCGAGAAAACGGAATCCTCACCGGCTGCATCACCAGCAATCCGGAAAGTGAGTTGGCTCAACAAGTTGACATACCAATTGAAGCTATCGTAGGGCCTGAGTTTGTTTCAGGCAGCACCCGTATGAAAGCCGGAACAGCGCAAAAACTCATCCTGAACATGATCACGACATCGGTGATGATTAAGCTTGGACGCGTGAAAGGCAACAAAATGGTGAACATGCAATTGACCAATCAAAAGCTGATCGAACGCGGAACGCAAATGATTGTGGAAGAATTGAAAATTTCAGAACCAGAAGCCCGCCGACTATTGTTGTTGCATGGTTCAGTGAGCAAGGTGTTGCAACGATATAAAAAGGAAGGGTGAAAACTTGTCGATTTCACCCCATTCATTTATATTCTCGATATGAAACATATAGTCATTATTTATTCAGAATTTTGACAGTATTTTTATATTTTTAACTCCATAGTGACTAGATTAAAAAAATACGTGCTAATAATTAACTTTGGAAAGTCATTTAAAATTTTGAGAGAACTTATAGCCTTAGTTCCTATTTAGAGTTTTTGTTCGAGTCTCAGAAAGGAATATTTGGAATAGAAAAATAGTAAGAAGATGTTTAAAAACCGCTTCGTAATTACAGACTGGCCTTATTCTAGGAATGTTGAACTTTGTTAAATTTTCAGTTGTATGCAAGTTGTAGATAATATTTTATCAAGAATTCAAGATTGTATAGAATCTGAAGTTTATAAATCAATAGAGACCGACAAAATAGAGCTTAAAGATTTATCTTCAGGAAGAAACTGGAAAGAACTATATAAATCCGTTTGTGCATTTTTGAACACTCAAGGAGGGATTGTAGTACTGGGCATCCACGAAAATGCTGAAAAATCTGCATATAAGTTTACAGGGTTTAATATTAAAAATGAAGATAAGCTGAAAGAAATTCCCAAGCAATTTACAAATGATTTGGGGCAGCAAATTGACCTAACTGAATTTATTAGACCCGATTTATTTGAGATACGTGATTTTTTACACGGTCAGGTTTGCATTGTTTATGTTGAAAAACTCCCGGAAGATAAGAAGTTTGTATTATACAATGGAACTGCATGGAGAAGACAATTGACTGGAGATCATAAAATTTCAATGGCAGAAGTAGAAAGGCAAAAGGAATTACGAATTGATCTTGAATTGGCACGTGAATTAAGAACAGTGGATAACGCATCGTTGGATGATTTGGATGTTGATAAATTGAATGATTACATCCAACGCCTAAATCAAGGGATGAAAGTTGAAACTCTCAAAGCAGATATTCCCAATGCACGATCTTTTTTGGAGCGAAAGAAATTTATAATTGAAGGTAATCCTACGCTACTTGGCATGCTAGTATGCGGTAACAATATTTATGATTTTTTAGGAGGGAGATGTCAGGTTGATGGCTTTGTTGAAAGTCCTGTTCAAATTGCAGGTAACAAGAAGGTTTTTAAGGATAATGTTATTTCATTGCTTGAAAGTAGTATCGGATTTGTTTACACTAACATTTCAACTGGTATTAGTGTAGAAAAAGGAGGATCGACAACTTTTGAATATCCGGAAAGACTAGTTAGAGAGACAATTAATAACGCACTTGCGCATAGAGATTATAGTGTCGACAAGTTTGTGAATATAACTATTAGCCCAAATAATCATTTGGAAATTAGAAATCCAGGAAAATTTAGGCAAGAACAATTATTGAGAATTGACATTGATATTCCTATTAGAAGAATTATTCCTATTCCCAAAGCTCATAATCCAAGATTAGCCGACATATTAAAATCGTTTGATCGTTGGGAAGGAAAAGGTTGGGGAATGTCTTCTTTAACCAACATGGCATTGGAAAATAATATTGACCTACCATATTATATACTTTATGCAGAGCAAGATGTTGGTTTATTTATTCCAAAAGGAAAAGTTTTAGATGAAGAGATAGAATGGTGGTTAAAAAGTTTTGGAGGTTATATTTTCAGAAGGACAAATGGGAGGGAGCTTTCAGAAGAGCAACAAACAGTATTGTCATATTTTTTCAAATCTGAAAGATTAAATAGCCAAGAGAAATATACAATTGCTCTTACTCCAGATAATAACCATTTTCAGGTAATTTCTGAGTTAGAGGAATGGGGATTAATTCAGAAACATATTCAAAGTCCTGATCTGTATCCAACATATATAATTGACAGAACACTAACTAAATTTGATTTCACCAATGAACTTCGAAAAATATATGGAGGAGCTTTTGATAGCCTCGGGATACATTATAAAGATACATTGAATACAATATTTCATTTTAATGAATACGGTAGAAATATTAAGGATATTAATGCAGCTCAGATTGGGGACTTCCTTTATTTTAGGAAAAATCAAAAAGTCACTGATGTGAAAAAATACAATGATTATAAGCGTAAAATTAGAGGCATAATAAACGTTCTGACAAAAAATGAATTTATAATTAAATCTGATTCAAGCAGACCAAGTTACATGATAAATAAAGATTTTGATAGAAAACCCTCTTTGTTTGATTAAGTGATCCCTGTTATTTCATAATAATAGAGATAGAAGTTCTAAAAATACTTAGTCTCCTCATCCAGTAAATCACTCAACAGGTTATTCGCTAATCGGCTGGCACCAATGCGGAAAAGCGACGGTGTCATCCATTCTTCACCTAAAATTTCCTGCACAATCGTGAGATACAAAATCGCATCTTCAGTGGTGGAAATGCCGCCTGCGGGTTTGAAACCTACTTTTCGTCCCGTTCGATGGTGAAAGTCTTTTATGGCCTGGCACATTACAATGGCGGCCTCAGGAGTGGCAGCGGGCGCCATCTTACCAGTTGATGTTTTGATAAAGTCGGCACCAGATTCCATGGCTAAAAACGAGGCGTGGCGTATTTTCTCAGGATCAACCAAAGCGCCGGTTTCCAGGATGACTTTCAGGTGGGCATCACCAATGGCCTCTTTAATGGTGAAAACTTCCTCGCGGCAGATGGTATCATCGCCGTCCAGAAAAGCCCACAGCGGGAGAACGATATCAATTTCATCGGCGCCATAATCCACGGCCATACGCGCTTCTTTCACCTTTACCTCAATAAAACTCATCGATCCCGGGAAACCACCGGCAACAGCTGCAATGCTCACATTATCGTCTTTCATGTTCTCTTTCACGGTGCGAACCATGTTTGGGTATACACAAATGGCCGCCACATTAGGTAGGTTGGGATAATCACTCTCGAAGTCATTCACCCGTTCGGTGAAGGCTTTCACGTGGCTTACAGTGTCTGTTGAATTTAAAGTGGTCAAATCAATACATGAAAACGCGAGTTCCTGCATGTCTGAATGATTATTTTGCTTGGCAATTTCCTTGAAATTGGGAAGCATATTGAGGGTTGGTTCCATAAAATGCTATTTTAATTTCGGATTATTCTGATGTCTGTCTTTATCGCGTCTTGTCTTTTTTTCTACGTTTTTTATGAACGCTTGGTTCAAGTCCACGCCTGTTTGGTTGGCCAGGCAGATTAGCACCCAAAGAACATCGGCCATTTCGTCGCCCAGCTCGTAGTTTTCATCACTCTTTTTAAACGACTGGTCGCCGTATTTTCGTGCCATGATACGAGCCAGTTCACCAACTTCTTCGGTTAAAATGGCCATGTTGGTGAGCTCATTGAAATAGCGGACGCCGATGGTTTTGATCCATTGGTCGACCATTTTTTGTGCTTCGGGCAGGCTGATTTCCTGTGATTGAATTTGACTCATTGTGGATGAATTGGAAATATATTATGAAACAAAAGAGTAGGTAGTTTTGATTTTAGAAATCGCGGTTTTTTGAATCGATGATGATGGTGACCGGTCCGTCATTTAGCAATTCTACTTGCATGTCGGCACCAAAATCACCCGTACCAATTGGTTTTCCGAGAGTTTCGGACAATAGGGTAACAAATTGCTCGTACACCGGAATGGCAAAATCGGGTTTGGAAGCCCGAATGTAGGAAGGACGGTTTCCTTTTTTGGTACTGGCGTGCAAGGTAAACTGGCTGACCACCAAGGCTTCTCCATCCACATCCAGCAGCGATTTGTTCATCACCCCGTTTTCATCGTCAAAAATTCGCAGCTGACTCACTTTTTTCACCAACCAATCCAGGTCATCCTGAGTGTCATCGTCTTCAATACCGATTAGGATGAGCAAGCCTAATGAAATGGCTGATTTTAGCTGATGGTCAATAGTTACAGAAGCTTTTGAAACGCGTTGTAAAACAACTCTCATGAGATTTTAATTTTATTTTTAGCCGGGAAACGAACAAGCCGAATTTATATTTGTTTAATAAGTTCAACAAAACATTAAACAGTTTGAAAATATTTTATTAATTTGCCAAATATAACGAAACCAAAATCGATGCAAAACATTCTAAAAAATATCCTGTTGGCGTTCCTGCTCTTTCTTTCAACGGTTGCAATGGCCCAGCAAGGAGTTATACAGGGGCGAATCTACGATGCCAGTAATAACAAGGGATTACCTTTTGTAAATGTCGTGGTTGTTGGAACTACGACTGGAACGGTGACTGATGAAAACGGAGAATATCGAATTTCCGGACTTAACCCGGGGTTTATTCGTCTGGAAGCTTCTTTTATAGGGTATCGTAATGTTGTTTCGACCGAAATTGAGATTAACAACTCAAAGACGGCAACGCTGGACATTGCGATGGAAGAAAGCAACAAGGAAATTCAGGAAGTCACAGTACGGGCCTCACTATTTCGAAAAACAGAAGAAAGTCCGCTATCGTTGAAAAATATTGGCATTTCTGAAATTGAAAACAGTCCGGGAGCCAATCGTGATATTTCCAAGGTCATTCAGTCATTCCCAGGAGTTCAATCCACGCCATCTTTCCGAAACGATATTATCATTCGTGGTGGTGGTCCGTCGGAAAGTCGTTTTTTTCTGGATGGCGTTGAGGTGCCCAATATCAACCATTTTGCCACACAGGGTGCATCTGGGGGACCGGTTGGAATTTTGAATGCCGATCTGCTGCGTGATGTGAATTATTACTCCGGTGCTTTTCCGGCAGACCGTGGCAATGCGTTGAGTGGCGTGTTTGAGTTTTTCCAAGTCGATGGGAATTCAGAGAAATTGCGGGCGAATCTTTCGGTTGGTGCTTCTGAAGTTTCGGGAACTGTTGATGGGCCTATTGGTGACAAAACAACCTTTATTTTTTCAGCCCGACGATCCTATTTGCAATTGCTTTTTAGTGCGCTGCAATTGCCGTTTTTGCCCACTTTTAATGATTTTCAGTTTAAAGTGCGCACCAAAATTGACCGTAAAAATGAAATTTCGTTTGTTGGTTTGGGAGCGATTGACAAATCAGTTCTCAACCTGGATATTAAAAATCCGGACGACCAGCAACGTTACATTTTGGCTTCCATTCCCGAGAATCACCAGTGGAGTTACACGGTGGGTGCGGTTTACAAACACTATCGCGAGCATGGCTATCAGACTTTTGTGGCCAGCCGCAGCCATTTGAATAATTCGGCGGTGAAATACCTTGACAATAATGACAGCTCGGAAGCCAACAAAACGTTGGATTATCAGTCACAGGAAATTGAAAACAAGCTGCGGTTTGAAAATACTTCGCACACCGGTGATTGGAAATTCAACTACGGAGCCAACCTCGATTTTGTGCATTACACCAATTCGACCCTGCAAAAACGCTACTACAATAGCGGATTGCTGAATATCAATTACCAGTCGGATGTCAATTTGATGCGATACGGCCTGTTTGGGCAGGTGAGCAAGAAAATTCTGGAAGAACGATTGAGTCTCTCACTGGGCGTTCGAATGGATGCAACCGATTATTCAACCAGCATGAAAAATCCGTTGAATCAGCTTTCGCCTCGATTTTCAGCATCTTATCAGCTCACGCCGACCTGGAGCATCAATATGAATACCGGACGGTATTTTCAGCTGCCGCCATACACATCAATGGGTTTTAAATTGAATGGTGAGCTGGTCAACAAAATACATGATCTGAAGTACATTCAGGCCGAACATTACATTGTTGGAGCTGAATATCAACCGCGTAAAAATGTCATTTTCACCCTCGAAGGTTTTCTGAAGAAATACAGTGATTACCCATTTTCAGTGGAAGATTCCGTCAGTTTAGCGAATCTGGGTGCCGATTTTGGTGTGATTGGGAATGAAGAAGTGCGCTCTATCTCGAAAGGACGTGCTTACGGGCTGGAGTTTCAAACCCGGATTGCCGCTTCCAATAAATTCAATTTCAACTTGTCGTACACCTTGGTTCGAAGTGAGTTTCAAGATAAAAACGGAAAGGAAATTGTGTCAAGTTGGGACAGTAAGCATGTGTTGGTGTTGACCACTACCAAAAAGCTGAAACGAGACTGGCGTGTGGGAGCGCGGTGGCGTTTTGTGGGTGGATTACCATACACACCGTACGACATCAACCGCTCGTCGTTAATTGAAGCCTGGAACGCTAACAATGGCCCGTTTCTGAATACTGATTTGTGGAATACCAAGCGTTTTGATCCTTTCCACCAGCTGGATGTGCGCGTGGACAAAGCGTATTACCTGAAGAAAATCACAGCTAAATTTTACATCGACATTCAGAATCTGTACAACTTTCAGAACCATTCGCAGGATATTTTGGTGCGCGAGCAGGATGCCAACGGAAACTATTTGACTGCGGACAACGGCACCCGCTATGTGTTGAAACGGGTGAAAAATACTTCCGGAACGGTTTTGCCGACCGTCGGTATTATTTTGGAATTTTAGCGAGTTGTCTACGTTTTCTCATCAAACACTCAAAAAACATCAATTTTTTTGAAGGTACTGGTTATATTTGTCAAATGACCGTGATTTGTGTGAACCCGAAAGGATGGGACCCGTATTTTAACCTGGCTGCCGAAGAATACCTGCTGAAAAATTTCACCGAAGATATTTTTATGTTGTGGCAGAGTCAAAGCGCCATTGTTGTTGGAAAACATCAAAATGCGCTGAAAGAGATTAATCATCGCTATGTGCATGAGAATAACATTCAGGTGGCTCGCCGGCTTTCTGGTGGAGGCACGGTTTTTCACGATCCGGGAAACCTGAATTTTACGTTCATTAAAAATGTGGCGCAAATTGACCAGGTGAATTTTAAAGTGTTCACACAGCCCATTGTTGCGGTGCTGAAAGAGTTGGGGCTGGATGCGTACACATCGGGTCGCAATGATTTGTTGCTGGAAGATAAAAAGATTTCGGGCAACGCGGAGCACGTTTACAAAAAGCGAGTGTTGCATCATGGAACGTTGCTTTATGAGAGCCATTTGGACAAATTGCGGAAAGCGTTGAAAGTGGATTTGTCGCGTTTTGAAGACAAAGCAGTGCAATCGAATCGGAGCGAGGTGGCCAATATCAGCGAGTTCATGGCAACGAAAATGGACGTTCAGCAATTTGCCGATTTCATTTTTGAAGGCATCAAATCCACCTATTCGGGCGCTCAGGTTTTCGAGTTTTCAAGTGATGATATTCAGGCTATTCAGCAACTTCGAGACGAAAAATACATCACCTGGAATTGGATTTATGGTTATTCTCCCAAGTATAAATATACCAATCAGTTTGACTACTTCAACAGCACCATTTCATTCACCATGCAGGTGATCAAGGGCGTGATTGATAACATTGAGTGGAGAGGTCCACTTTCGCAGAACCACGCCGTTGTACTCTCGAACCTACTTTTGGGAACCCGACATGATTATCAGGAACTCTCGGAACGAATAAAGAGTATAGAAACCCGTTTGGCGCCAATTTCAGCTCAAGCTCTTTTAGCCGCAATCATTTGATTTACTTTGGAACAACTTCAAAGGTTTTGGTTACTTTCGAAATTCGTCCCTGCTCGTCGATGGCATTGACTTGTATTTTAAATTGACCGATGACATCGTTGGTCGTCACTTCGTATTCCCAACGACCATTAGCATTTATCGAGGCAGAAGGATTCCAGAAAAGCGTCGTGGGTTGCACGCTCTTGCTTCCAGACTTTTTCACCCAAAAATCACGCGGCACGCGAACACCATTCGCGTAGAGCGATTCGGAAGTTCTTTGTGCTGGTTCTTCAGCAAATTCACCCCGTTTGGTTTCAATCTCAATCAACCCAACGGAATTGAGCCCGGTGTAGCGTTGAATATCAATCGGGTTGGTTGAAATATTGATGGTTTCGACATCCTGTGGGTTGATGGAATTCAGCACGCTGGCGCTTGTTCCCATCTTTTGTCCATCAATCACGATCAGCGCTCCATCCTGGAAAAGCAGCGAATTTTTACCTCCCGGGAAGATAATTTTATCGCCGTCAAGTTGGTAGGGTTTAATGATTTTAATGGCATCGAGGATTGAGTTGCCGCTTTCCAGGTATTTTCTGTAGGGTGGCTCCCGTTCTTCCTGTGTATGCTGTATCTTTATTTTGCTGAATAACTGCATATTGCTGTTGAAAAAGTCGCTTGAGTATTGCCTTTGATCACGCTGTTCCTGTTTGTTTAAAAAGCTGATAACCTGGTCTTGCAGTTGCGCGCCAATTGATTTGTTGAACTGGACTTTAAGGTTTTCATTACCTTCGGGGTCAATGGCTTTTACAGCAAAATTAGTCAGATCAGACGGATCAACAGACGCGATGTAAAAGGCTCCTTTCTCATCGGCTGATGCACTTAATATTTGCATGTTTTGCGAGTTGACCAAGCTGACTTTTGCATGAGGGATCAGCTGTCCTTTTTGGTCCAAAACTTTGCCGAATACGCCGGATCCCTGCACCTTGTTTTGCTCTTGTTCAAGATTGAAATCCAATACTGCTGACCAATCAAAGTTCTTAAACCGGTTGGCAATCAACAGGTAGTTCATCGTTGATTCGAAATTGGGCGATTCCAGCAAATCCTCAGCATTCGTAATTTCGTTTTGCAAATCAGAATTGATGAGTAGCCACGAATCCCACTGTTCCGGCCAGTCTTTGTTTTCCTGGGCAGCACTGATACTCATGTCCAGTCTGACCGGATGATCTGCTATGATATTTTTTGTGGTGACAGCGAATTTAAAAACCTGGTTGGCAGATACTCGTTCCGGCGCTGAAACTTCAATGTTGATTCCCTGGTGTTTGTCAACATACACCAAGCGGCTCGCTAATTCTTTTCCATCATTATTGAACGCGGCCAACATGGAAACGCCATTTGGAAAATCGGCTTTGGGGATTTTTATACGACTTGGGCCGGAGATCGAGGCTTCGGATGCCCAGAAAATGTTGGCTCCTTTGCCAGCCAGCAAATAGACGGTTTGTGAGTCTTTTTTTGATGGAATGATGTTCGTATAAATGAAATCTTTGTCGACAGAGGCGATTCCCAACGAGAAGCCATTGTCTATCGCAGGCAAGTCAAATTGCTCATTTTCGCCCAAGTCGCTGGTGATGCGGAGGGTGTATTTGTCGTCTTTTTGAAGCATGACCGGGAGCATTCCATAGCCGGGAACAATGGTGTGAACTTGTGTGACCAATTTCCCGGCTTGATTCACGACTTCACCGGCAATGGTTAGCGGATTGCCCAGCTCGTCATGGGCGGTGAACCCAATTTTTTGAGGCGCGTTGGCCTGCAGGTGGCCTCCTTCAGGATAAAACCGGATGCGCACCTTTTCATTTTTAACCGGGAATAATTTGGTATAATTCAATTCCCCCTTTTTGTCAGCGATCACTAACTTCAGTGGTTGGTCGTATTTTTTCCCGGGAATTGTCAGATCAATTGTTGCTGAGCCATCGCTTTCGGTTTTTATTTTATCATCCAAAATCAAGTCGTTTTTGTCATAAAGTTCATAGGTCAACTTTTCACCTTTCATCGGTTCTCCCTCCATATTTTCAATATGAAATGAAAATGAGTCGATTTTGCCAGGAGTCAGGTAGGAAGGTGCTGACTTTTCTTTTAGCCGGATTGCGTCTTCGTTTTTGGGATCAATGTAAAGCAATTTATAGAAAGCTTCGTTGGCGTTGCTCATCAGTTGGGTGCGGGCAACCAACACGTATTTCCCTTCCTTCAGTCCTTTGGGTAGCATCAAATCACCTTTGCTAAAGCCTGAATTGGCCTGAAAGATATCGTTGGTAATTTGGACGCCATTGTCAGAAAACAAATTGACGACGACATGTGTACTGGCGGGCTTTATCTGCTGGCCAACTGAATTAGTGATCAGCATGCTGAACCAAACGATCTCTTCCGGCTTATAGACTTCCTTGTCGGTAATCAGTTGAATTTTTTCGGGCGGATAAAACTGGTAATAATCATTCAGTTTTTGTGCAACACCTGAAATAACGGCATTTTGCGGCAATGCGTTCATGGTGCTGATAAACAGGCAGAAAAGTATCAATCTTGTTTTCATGATTTTAATGTTGAGTGGTTAATCTGTTAGATTTGGTGTTGGTTTGATTCAGGCTTTTATCTTGGGGTTTTTTCTGGAGAGCGTCACGAAGACTTTTGCTGGGCTCAATTACATTGTAATCTTTCCAGAAATCTTCGTCGTAATTGGTAATGATATCGCTAAAAATGTCGGACGAATCAAAACTCTGATGGTGCTTAAATCGTCTCAGGTTGGTTTCCCGGTAATCGGTGATGAGCAGGTCGGAAGTGCTGTGAAAAATAGAGTTGATCTTGTCGCGTTTGCTTTTCACCCGGAACCTGACGGATGCCTGAGCGGAATTGAGGTACCATTTTCCTTCGTATTTTTTATAGGAAACTTGGTAATTCAGGTCGATGGGGCGAACGTTAAAATCTTTGGGTTTTTTACGAATCAGTGATCTACGGGCGCTTTTTTTACCGCTTCGGCTCAGGCTGAATTCTGCATGAACCAACGCATACGTTTTTTGGTCGATGTACAACTCCCCTTCGTAAGTGAGGTAATCAAATTTGCCTTCAGGTTGAAAACTTACAATGAGCGTTGGACGTCCCATATAGTCAATCGTGCGTTTGAGTTCATAATGATAGTAGTTGCGGTAGTCCGGGTCAATGAATGAATCCATCGTTTTGATCACATCCAGCTTAGTGATGTAGTATGGGCCACCCTGCATCTTGAAATCGACAAATTGAAAAGGCTGCACATCTTTGCTTTTTCGTCCTTTCAGGTAGCGAATTTGATCTTCACGGAAATGGCTGGTGTACGGAGTTTTCAAGATGTCCATCGCTGCTTCAGCCACATTCACATATTCCTTGTCTTGTGTCAACACTTCCCGGTAAAAAGCAGACATCAACATGGTTTCTGTGGAGTAGTTCTTTCGTATTTTGAAGATCATACTATCCAAAATGACCAATGGATCTGCAGCCACTACCTGCACTTCCTTGAGACGAATCTCAATGGGGTGTAATTTCAGTTGAAGCTGGTTGTGCTGCAAAGTGTCAAGAAGGAACTGACTTCGGGCATAGCCCATGCAGGACACCACAACCGTGTCCGATAGAAATTCTTGTGGAATTTTCAATGCAAAAAGGCCATCACTGTTGGTGATGGTTCCCAGTGTCTCACCCAGAATAGATACACTGGCATAAGGAATCCGTTCTTGGTTGGCGCCATCGATGATTGTGCCTTCAATTGATCGCAAATTCTCCGTGTCAGATGGCGAGGTAATCAATGGGCCGGCTGCTGACGGATTCCGGGTAATGATGAGCTGATTTTTCAAACGTTTAAACTGAAATTTATTTTTGAAAACGTCCTTCAAAAGGGCTTCTACCGATTGATCCTGCACGGTGATTGAGAGTGGCTGATCGCTGTTCACCAACTGGGGGTCGTACGAAAAGTAGAAGCCGGTTTGGGTCGTGATAGCGTTGA
>DATFMO010000322.1:0-8792 GCA_035266925.1 Sunxiuqinia sp.
AACATTTAAATCCTGATCCTTCAAAACTGGAATACATCTTCCGGAACATCGATGAAATTATTCGTCAACGACCAGAGCACATTCCTCTGATTGGGTTTTGTGGAGCACCACTTACTACCTTGTGTTACATGGTGCAGGGAATTAGCTCCAACCCGAACTTCCCGGAAGCGATCAAGTTTTTATTTCAACATAAAAAGGAAGCTAAAAAACTGATTGATGCGATTGCTAATTTATCAGTCGTTTACGCAAAAAAACAAATCGAACACGGTATAAATGCCTTTCAATTGTTTGAAACGCACGCCAACTTGATTCCTGTGGAAATGTACCGCGAGTTGTTCATGCCTGCAATCGAAAAAATTGGCCGGGCTGTTCGAGAGACAGGAACACCATTCATTTTCTTCCCAAAAGGACTGGGAACAGGCTTAAAATATGTCACGCCGGAAATTGCTGATTTTGTTAGCATTGATTGGCAGATGCCTATCGACCATGCCCGCGAATTGGTTCACCCTGAAGTTGGTCTTCAAGGCAATCTGGATCCACGTACGTTGTACGCATCACAAGAAGAAATTGCTCAGGAACTGGAGAAATACAAATCCTTCTTCCGCGAAAATGACAAATGGATTTTCAACCTCGGACATGGCTTTCTGCCCGACATTCCTTATGAAAATGCCAAGTTTGTAGTCGACTGGATTAAAAGCACCAATTGGAAAGAGTGAAAAAGTACATGAGTACTGAAGTCGATAAGTACGAAGAAATTGAAGCTCTGATCTTTTTATTAAGGTCGGAGCTTTTTCATTCAAGTTGTTGGATACACAATCATAAAATATTTACTTTCATTCCTTCAAATCATTTCTTTCGTTTCTTATTTAAGAACGCCAACAAATCGAAATAATGAAAAAGATCTTACTCGTTCTGGGAATCCTATTTGGCAGTAGTCATGTTTTCTCACAATCACAAGCTGTTGATTGCGGCAATAATCCACAAGCCGGACATTATGCGTTGGTGAACGGGATTCAGCTGTATTATGAGACCTATGGAAGTGGTGCTCCATTGGTCATGCTTCATGGAAATGGTGGATCGATAAACGCATTCCGAAATCAAATCCCTTTTTTCGAAAAGCATTATCGTGTGATTGCTATCGATAGCCGGTTACAGGGAAAATCCGGCGGATCACCGGACACAATATCCTATGATTTAATGGCATCTGATTTCAATGCTCTGCTAAACCAATTGAACGTCGATTCAGCTTATGTTCTGGGCTGGAGCGATGGAGGCATCAATGGTTTGATCATGGCCATGAAATATCCCGACAAGGTAAAAATGTTGGCTGTCTCCGGAGCGAATGTCGTCCCTGACTCAACCGCTTTTTCATACAAAGACATTCTTGATATGCAGCACTTTGTAGCACACAACACAACGGCAACCAAAACCGAAATCGCTCTCAACAAAATGATGCTCGATCAGCCCAATATTCCCTACTCTACACTTGGGAAAATATCCTGCCCGGTGCTCGTTATGGCCGGTGACCACGATGTCATCAAGCCAGCGCATACCCTCAAAATATTTCAATCCATTCCACACGCGGAAATATGTATTTTTCCGGATTCCAATCACGATACATTAATACAACATCCACATCTTTTTAACGACATTGTTCAGCGCTTTTTCAATCAAAAATAACCAACGTATCAGCCTTTCGAGGAAAAATCAATCTCGTTATAGCTGTCTTTTAAAACATTTAATAAATTTGATTTCAAGTTATTACGTGCCAATTCCTGTCATCTGCCTCATCGTTTTAAATCGAATTAAAACATCAACTTATGAATGCACATAAATTTGACACCAATCAATTTCGGGTTCCAGCCAACCAAAAAATTTCTTTAAACGATTTTGACACTACTTTTTGCGAAGGTTTTAAGGATAAAAACGAAGCTGACGAACAGTTACAAAAAGACATTGAGTCGCTCTTTAAATTACAATACAAGCTTTACGCTGAAAACAAACGATCACTACTGATTATTTTCCAGGCAATGGATGCAGCTGGCAAGGACGGAGCCATCAAGCATGTGTTTAGCGGGCTGAATCCGCAGGGATGCAACGTGCATAGCTTTAAACAACCCAGCTCAAATGAATTGCAACATGACTATTTGTGGCGGCATTACAACAAACTTCCCAACCGTGGAGAAATTGGAATTTTCAACCGTTCACACTACGAAAATGTGCTGATAACTAAAGTGCATCCAGAGTTTTTACTGAAAGAAAACTTGCCAGGCCTTCAATCTGTTTCCGACGTCAAAAAACACTTTTGGAAAGATCGCTACCGGCAAATTAATGCGTTTGAACGTACCATCAGTGAAAGCGGAACAACGGTTGTCAAATTTTTTCTGCATCTCTCCAAAGACGAGCAAAAAAAGCGCTTTTTAAGCCGCATTGAGAACAAGGACAAAAACTGGAAATTCTCATCGGCTGACATTGAGGAACGTTCCTATTGGAAAGCCTATCAAAAAGCGTATGAAAAAGCGATCAGCCAAACTTCAAATGAAATTGCGCCATGGTACATTATTCCAGCTGATAATAAATGGTTCAGTCATGTTGCCATTGGCAATATTCTGGTTGAAACGCTTAAAAAGATGGGAATAGAGATGCCTACAATTTCAGACCGCGAGAAAAAAGCGTTGGAAAGGGCCAAACAACAGTTATTAAAAGACTAGCAGACAGCCGAATTTCATTCATATAAGCTATCTTTTTACTTGCTCAGTGTGTGATCCAATTATAATTACTGAAGGCATGGGAGGATCGATTTTTTGCAGGTAAATTTCAATTTTCCCTAGCGAAGAAGTAAATAATTGCTGATCAGGATGGCCCACCCGACTGATTATTTGAACGGGCATTTCAGCCGGCAAGCCACGATTCATCAATTCTTTGGACAGAAACACCAGGTTTTTCAAGCCCATATAAATCAACGCTGGCGCATTGGTTTTTAAAACGGCAGCGACAACGTCAATATCCTCAAAACCACCATTACGCTTGTGCCCGGTGTAAAACAAAGCCATGCTATTGGCATTGCGCAAAGTAACCGGAATGTGAAAACAGGTTGCACCGGCTAATCCGGCAGTGATTCCCGGAACCACTTCTACATTCAAATTATTTTGCAAACAGAATTCCAATTCTTCAGCTCCCCGCCCAAAAATAAATGGATCGCCTGCTTTCAAACGCACCACTTGTTTTCCCTCAGCCGCAAATTTCTTCAGCTGACTATGAATTTTATCCTGACGTTCCGTTTGGTGCTGTCCATCTTTGTACTTTTTGCCGGCATAAACCCGCTCTGCATCAGGATTGGCAACCTTTAGAATTTCATCGCCATGGAGTGCATCATACAAAATGACATCCGCTTGCTCCAAACGACGAAGGGCACGAACCGTCAACAGCTCAGGATCACCGGGTCCAGCACCAACAATCGAAATGAGGTGATTATTATTGAAATCAGAATTTGACACTTGAAAAAGGGATTAACGTATTGTGAATTTAGAACAATCTTTCCAGTAACTGGGATGATTCTGAAATAAATGTCAGAAACATGTCAATTAGGATTCATGGATTGTCTCCAGATAATCAACAGGACTTTGGTATTTGAATTGAAAATTGAGTTTTTGAATCAGCTTGGTACTATCGACAATTTTAAACGACTCAGCATCATCGTTAAATTTTGGTGCCGGAATACCTGAAACAGCCGCCGCTTTCATATAGAACGTTTTTCGTGTTGGGTGTTCAGGACTACAAGCATTGAATATTTCCCCCCATACCTGCTGATCAATAATAGCCTGAATAATTCCCAAACAATCATCCAAATGAATCAGGTTGACCGGTTTTGAGCCGCTCACAGTGTCCCGCTTTCGACTTAAAAAACGAGCAGGATTTCGTTCGGCACCAATCAGGCCACCAAAACGAAGCACGGTTGTTTTAAAATTAGGGTTCTGCATCAACAATTCTTCTGACAATATCAAGGCTTTGCCTGAGGGTTTATCAGGATCCATCACGTCGCCTTCAGTCACTTCACGATTCACTTCATTGTAAACTGAAGTTGAAGAGATAAATAACAAACGAGGCACCTGGTACTCTTCCATCATGGTAATTAACTGACGGATTTGTCCGGGGAAAATTGTTTCGATGGAATCAATTCTTCGCGGCGGAATGGCTAAAATCACCACATCAGTATCGAAAAAACCGGGGCGATCTACCTCAACCATATCGGCATCCAATACCAATTGATAAGGTTCAATACCAGCATCTCTCATCGCGTTTAATTTCGAGTGCGTGGTAACTGAACCTTTTACCTGGAAACCGCTTTCGAGTAATTCCTTAGCCAAAGGAAATCCCAACCAACCGCAACCGAGTATGGATATTCGTTGCATAAAACTAGCGATATATCCCCCTCTGTTACCAGAGGATTCGACGTTTGGGTTTCGGCTCGTTCAATTTATCAGTGATTCGCTGAATGGCATGTTGAACAAACGAAAGCTCTTCCTCTTCCTTGGATTCAAGTACCGTGTTTGGAAACGCAGTCCACGCAGCCTGTGCTGTTTTGTCGCCATAGGCCAATACAGGAGCATTGGGTTGTGGAAAGTTGCCTGATGCTTTGTAATTTTTAATTGCACTTGGACTGAAAAATACGTAACCATCAAATACTTCGTTCATCAAAATTTCTACTGAAGTGTTCTTATACACCTCAACCGAATGCCAATCAAGTTGCGACTGTGCCAGCAATTCCGGCAACTGGTTCAATGATTTGTCACCTCTCAGGTAAATCACCTTATGTCCATCATTGTTTTGAACCAATAATTCAGCTAACGAATTGGCTGTTGGCGATGCTGAACGAACGACTTGCACCCCTGATTTCCGCAACAATTCTTCTTGTTTTTCAGACAAACAGTATACGAGGTCATCCTTTTTCATATCAATTCGTTCAGCAAAACGAAGTAACCAATGGGCAGCATACGAACTCGTAACCACCCATTTTTTATTCGTACCTTCCACTGATTCAAAAAAAGCTTGATCCGGCTTACGATAGGTAATCCGCACTAACGGTTGTTCGATGAAACGGATTTGCTGGCTGTTCAGCCATTTCCGTGTCAGACTCGATAACTTTCTTCCTATAAAAATTGCCGGTAGTTCCATGTTTTCTAATGTTTAAAATCTTTTCCTTGCTTTGTTTCTTTGACGTATTCTTGCCGAATAACGAAATCACCAAAACCTTCTCCTTTCTTCCGGTTTGCTGCATAATCAGCAATGATCGGTTTCAGTTCCGCGAGAATTTCTTCTTCGGTAAGCGTTTCCTTGTAGAGCGTATTCAAACGGGTTCCGTTGAAATTACCTCCCAAGTAGAGATTATAGTGTCCGACTGATTTCCCGATAAATCCAATTTCAGCCAGGTAAGGTCTTCCGCAACCGTTTGGACAACCTGTCATCCGGATCACGATCTCCTGTTTCAACAATCCATGTTCGTCCAAGAGCACTTCGATCTTTTCCATCAACGATGGCAGGTACCTTTCTGCTTCTGCAAATGCCAGTCCACAAGTGTTCAAAGCCACACAGGCAATTGAATTCTGGCGTAAACCAGACAGTTGCAACGGCCACACACCATACTTTTTCAGAATTCGGTTGACTTTATCTTTTTCATCCGTGTTGGCCAATACCAGGTTTTGATTTCCGGTTAAAATAAACTGAACGTCTTTCACCTTTTCAGCCACTTCACGGAGTGCTGTTTTCAATTGCAATGTTTCGGTGTCTTTCACACGGCCGCCTTCAATGAATAAGTTCAGGCTCCATTTTCCGTCTGTTCCTTTTTTCCAACCATAACGATCACCATTTCGCGTAAACTTGAATGGTTTGTCATGTTGAAGTTCATATCCCAAATATTTATTCAATTCAGCTTTGAACCAATCCACTCCCCGATCATCAATCGTGTATTTCAAACGGGCATGTTTCCGGTTAGTACGATCGCCATTATCGCGTTGTACCAGAACAACCTTTTCTGCTACATCAATCACCTGTTCGGGTGTACAAAAACCAATCACATCAGCCAAGCGCGGATAAGCTTCAGGAATGCCAAATGTTGATCCCATTCCACCACCAGCCGTGACATTGTAACCAATCAATTTTCCCTTCTCTTCAATGGCAATAAAACCCAAATCTTGTGAAAATAAATCCACATCATTATATGGCGGAATCGCTACTCCAATCTTAAATTTCCGGGGCAAATAACGGTCACCATAAATTGGTTCTTCATCTTTACTTCCGGCAACCAACTGTTTGTCAAGCCAAATCTCGTGGTAAGCAGAAGTTTTTGGTGTCAAGTGAGTTGATAAATCTCCGGCCAACTTGTACACTTCGGCATGCAATTCTGATTCTGCCGGGTTGGCGTGCGACATCACATTACGGTTCACGTCACCACAAGCTGCAATCGTATCCATCAAGCCATCGTTGATCCCCTGAATCGTTGCCTTCAGCTTTTTCTTGATGACACCATGCAGTTGAAAAGCCTGGCGCGTTGTTAATTTCAGGGTGCCGTTGGCATAGGTATCTGCCAATTGATCCATTTGTAACCACTGTGCGGGTGAGGCAACTCCTCCCGGTAGCCGAACACGAATTAAAAAAGAGAAGGCAGGCTCTAACTTCTGACGCTTGCGCTCCTTTTCAAGATCCCGGTCATGCTGCTGGTAAATTCCGTGAAATTTCGAAATCTGGGTGTCAGCCTCAGCAATAGCACCGGTCACCGGATCGGCCAAACTCTCTTGCAGAGTTCCCCGCAGGTAATTGCTATCGTATTTTAATTTTTCTAATTCTGAAAGTATGTTCCAATCAATATTCTCGCTCATCACTTATTTTCTTTTTGAAAAAGCTGATAAGTATTTATATCACTATAAATATACGCTTTTATACTTACTATTTAAAATCTTGTTTCAGTTTTTTGTTAAAGGAATGTTAACACTTTGGGCTGAAGTTTCTAGTATACATCAGCTTGGAAGCGTTTTTCTTTTTTCATTTTTTTAAAATACGCCTTGGCCTGCTCGTCAGTCATGCCTCCCTGGCTTTTTATAATCTCCAAAAGTGCCGACTGTACATCTTTGGCCATGTACTTTAAATCACCGCACAAATAGAAGTTGGCACCGTTTTCCAACCATTCAAAAACTTCTTTTTGCTGCTCAATTAATTTATGCTGAACGTAAACCTTCTCAACCTGATCGCGAGAGAAAGCCAAATCAATCTGCTCCAGGTAACCTTTCTTCAGGTATTTCTGCCATTCAATTTGGTAGAGGAAGTCAGAATGAAAATGGCGCTCACCAAAGAACAACCAGCTTTTTCCTTTCAGACTATTCGCTTCACGTTGTTGCAGGAATGCGCGATACGGGGCAATTCCGGTTCCGGCACCGACCATAATAATAGGTGTTCCATTTTGTGGCAGTCGGAAGTTTGGATTCTTGTCGATGTAAATCAATACTTCATCATCAATTTCCAGCCGATCAGCCAAAAAGCTTGAACAAGCTCCGAAACGCTCACGTCCTTTTGTTTCATAACGAACACGTGAAACGGTAATGTGCACTTCATCTTCAACCGCGTCCATGCTGGAAGAAATACTATACAAACGAGGTGGCAGTGGTCTTAAAAGTTCGAGGAAATCAGTCGCCGTTAAACGTTCCGGAAATTCGTGCACCAAATCAAGTACATCGTGACCATACAGGTATTCATCCTGTTTGGCATCATCTTCCAAGATCGCCCGAACATCTTTATTTCCTGTTGTGGCTGCATATTTCTGAATCACATCTCGTGTTAACAAGGTAATTTCATAGTGATGCAACAAAGCTTCATTGAATGGTAATTTCCCGATACGGGTTTCTACCACTTCGGAGTCAATCACCCCCAAAGTTGAAATGATATCATCAACTAACTGTGGTGGATTTTGAGCAATTACTCCAAGAGCGTCGCCCGGCTCATATTGAATACCTGAGCCTTCCAGTGAAAATTCGAAATGATAAACTTCTTTGTCAGAATCACGACCAGTAATTCGGGCTTTATCCAGCACAGTCGCACGGAATGGATTCTTTTTTGAATAAACAGTTTCGGTTGCTGCTTTCACTTCACCAGCTGCGGATTGGGGAGCTGCAGAAGGTTGTAGTTTATTCAATTCACTCAGCACCGATTCAATCCACTGATTGGCATCATCTTCATAATCAACGTCACATTTCACAACCGGGTGCAATTCATGACCGCCAGCTTTTTTCAACGCCTGGTCAATATCTACGCCGGTTTGGCAAAACTCTTTATAACTCTTATCACCCAAGGCCAACACCGAATAATTCAGGCCACCTAACTTTGGGGCACGCTTTCCGGTAATAAATTCGTAAAAATCTTCAGCCATTTCAGGTGGTTCGCCTTCACCATGGGTACTCACAATTACCAGCAGATTCTTTTCTTCTTTTAGCTTTTTCGGGTTGTAATCATCCATTGGGAAAACCTGGCTAGCTATGTTTTGGCTCTGTGCTAATTCATTCAGTTTTTTAGCCAGACCTTCGCCGTTTCCAGTGTGTGAACCATACAAAATGGTAAGTGATAGTTTTTCTGCCGATCCGCCGACAGCACCTGACGTCTCAGCTGCGGCAACGGGTAACGACCCGCCGGCCAATCCACCAGCCAATCCCTGGAAATAGCCACTCAACCAAATGGTTTGATCCGGTTGCAGGCCCTGTGTCAATTGCTCCAGAGCTTTTAGCTGGACATCATTTAGAGGGGATAAT
>DATFMO010000323.1:0-3679 GCA_035266925.1 Sunxiuqinia sp.
AGACTCCTCCGCTTTGGGTTGCGCTTTGGTTGCGCTTTGCGATTGGTTATCCAGCCCATCCATACGGTTGAGCATTTCCTGGATCTGTTGATCGCTGGCTCCTTTTTGCTTTGCCATTTCAATAGCTGCATCCCGGGATAACCCGCTATTATCCAATGCTTGTTTAGCCTCTTTTACTTGAGAGTTGCTTAAGTCGTTTACCTTGACATCTTTCACATCTTGTGCCTGAAGGTGTGCTGCCAACAAGACCAGCAACATCATAAACAGTGTTGAAAAGCGCTTCATTTTATTTTCAGTTTGAAAGTTCATTCGAGTAATGATGATCGTTGATTGATTTATTTGGGTTGAATATTATTTGTCTTTTACCGTTTCACTCCCGACCAGGGCAAATAGGTATTTGTCGTTCTTAAGGGATTGGTTATTGGAATGATAACACCAATCTTTAAGCGGGGCAGAATCGCCCGGGCATGAATCCGGTTCCCTTGTGAATCGTAGTTGTGCACTGCATCGACACAGTCTGAATTGATCACATCCATATCGAGCGATAATAACAGGTTCCAGGCTTTTCTGAAATTAATTCGTGTTCCGGTTCCCATGGTATATTGGGCCGAGCTCCCTGGTATCAGGTTTCTTCCTTGTCCTTTCTCGAAAATCAATGAAGTACTCTCTCCCGAGGGTGTTTGTTGGTAGTTTAATTTTGTTTTAAAATGATTAACACCTACCCCAACTTCAAAAAAAGGATCAATCCGCATTTTAGTAGACATTCCTTTAGGGTATGCTCGAAAATAATAGCGAATAAACGCATAGCCCGATGTGCTGGCTGTTTGATAAATAACCGGAAGTTGGTTTAAGTTTATAAACCGGGCATGAATACCAATTGCCGAAAAATCAGGCAGCGGACTTGTCCCGCTCAAATGATTGATGCTAAGGTCAAATCCCGGTTCCCAATGACTGCCCAGCGTATGTGAAACGGCGAAGTCAAGGGCCAAACCCGGTTGATGGTTAAATTCATTGCTGATGGAGCTAAAGTCCGGTGCAACTTCAGTCAGCATCATGGCTGAACCAGCTTGAAAGGCGATGACCCACTGATTTTGGGCAAGCTCACCGGGAGGATGAGCATGACTTTTAAACGAATGAATAAAGAGGAGAATAAGGATCCAAAGCCAATTGTAAGATGGTCGTGTGTGCATACTATTTATACTTGTGTCGTTTTTCTCGACTTTGGGATGTTGTTAGTTGTTTGTCTTGTCTTCTTGAAGCAAGGAATGGTCATTGATCCAGATCAGCAAGGACGGTACCTGGCTTAAGTAGTCTTTCGCTTCTTGTTCTTGCATAATCTGATAGGTAATTTTTCGATTGGTGATGCTTTCAGCCTTTGTGGTGTAGCCCAAGACGATGGATTCATCAATACCTTCTCCAACCAATAGCAACTCCACCTTGTTTGAATTGATTCCCCGGGCCAAATCGCCTGTCAGGTAAGCCTTTTCAACCTGGCTTAGTCGTTTGGCGATGTTTTTGATGATGGCATCAATCCCAACCATCTTGATTAAAATGCTGTTGATGTCATTAAAAAGCGGATGGTCAGTATTGGCTTGAAAAAATTTCTTGTTACCCACGAAGTAACTTGTCAGCAGACCGGCTTCCTCAAATCGGTTCAACTCAATACGAATAGCGTTTGACGATTCCCCAAATTCCTGTTCCAGGCTTCGCAAATAGCTCTTATTAGCCTTGTTCAGGAAAAATTTGAGTAATATTTTAACCCGTGTTTTTGATGTGATTAATGCTTCCAGCATATACTTTGAATTATCTGGTATTGGTTGGTATGATGATAAGAATAATAAAAAGTCCGGCGAACTTGCATCCATGGACATCGATGTGGGCTTTTCACAGCTCCGCCTCCTCAGTCCCATGAGATGGTTGCCGAGTCGGATTGGATTTTTTCCATGACGACATTCTTATTAACAGAATGAGTCTTAAAAATGAGTATCAAAATTACTCAATTCTTTAAATGGTTTGTTAGGAGAACGTAAAATTTTAGGGGATAGTGTTTATCTAAAATTATTCTAATTAAGATGAAGAGCATTGCATGCCTAATGAAACCAAGGGTTCTCGGAGCACATTATGATTGTGTGAATATTGATTTCTTAATATTTAGATAAGAAATCCCATTTTTTTGCTGAATTATTTTGTGATAATTTTTTAGGTAAAAAAGGGATTTTATGATCGGTAAATCTGGCTGCTTATTTCAATAGGGCGGCGACAGCGATGGCGATTGAGGAAAACGTACTGGCGATGGCCAGCCACTTTGTCGTTTGATCGCCACCCTTTCGTTCCGGTTTTGATGGAACGATAATTTGGCACCCGGGGGCCGGCTTTGGGTAGGAGCGCCCAAAGAATTTTTTGGTCACTTTAGTCGTGCCATCGCTGTAAATAATAAAAACCTTTCCTTTTTTAGCTTTTGAACTAAAGCCTCCGGAGCGGTCGATGTAGTATTTTAATGATTTGTTGCCTTGATAAGCCAATCCCATAGGATTCAAAACTTCTCCGGAAACGTTCACTTCCTGTAATTCTTCGGGGATGTCGATCTGATCACCCGCGCGTAAAATATAATCGTAAATCCCGCCAGGGGATGCCAGAATTTTATTCAGCTGCAGTTCCAGCTTGCTGATTTTGAGTTGTTTTTCTGCTTTGCTAACGAGACTGTCAGGCATAATATCATTGATCGAACGGTTCATGCTGAAGCCATCTGCATTTTTTCGAAGCATCGTCGCTCCATTGGTGTAGGCTTGTGGCGTAAGACCTCCGGCACGTTTGAGCAAGTCTGAAATACGTTCGTCTTTACTGCTGATGCTGTATTCTCCGGGATATACAACTTCACCGCTGACGCTGACCGTTCGCTGTTCATTGTATGACGGCGCTTTCCGGATGTACACATAATCGAAGGGGTGCAGTGTAAATGAAGCATCTTTGTCGGACAGGCTGAGGTCACGATCAATATTCATTTGATACAAAGAAACTAACTGATCGGAAACTTTGGCAGCTTGCTGATAGCTGCGACGACGAGCCACTTCAATAAAGGATTCACTGGCAGCCTCAGTAAGACCGCCGGCCATGAAAATCAAATCTTTTAAACTCATATCATCCCGGTACTGGTATTTTCCAGGGAAACGAACCTGTCCGTATACTTTCACAAAACGGTACTCCTGCATGTTGGAGATATCCTGAACGACGACCTGGTCCTCTCGGTGAAGCAGGATGTCATTTTTTCCTTGAAGAACATCATTGACGTTGAAGGCGATCTGCATGGGCGATAAATCCTTTCCCAACCTGATCAACAGCCCGCGATTACTAAATACGTCTTCGCGCACGCCGTCGGCCTTTTTGATCAGGTCCGAAAGGCGCATGCTGTCAGTCAATTGGTAGGTGCCCGGACGAAAGACTGCTCCATTAATATTTACCCTGTTTTCAAACCGATGAATAATCTGCCCGGCAATAATGGAATCCCCGTTTTGCGGAATGAATGAATGAAACAGCGAATCAGGAACATCCAGTACTTTGAAGTCTTTTCCGGTCATCCGGATCACACTCAGGCGATTTTTATAGGCGTTGTCCGAAAAGCCTCCGGAAAAACGAAGCAAGTCGGATAAGGTTTCATTTTTTTTCAATTCATAATAGCCTT
>DATFMO010000324.1:0-5691 GCA_035266925.1 Sunxiuqinia sp.
AAGTTTGATGGCGAAAACAATTTTAGAATCGCTGGATCAAAAACTGAACATTCGGGCTGCAAACATGACGCCTATTCGGAAACTTTCACCTCATGCAGTCACCGCAATGACTGAAATTGGATTGGTCATGGATGAAACAACAGTTTACGATGTACGAGATCTCCAGCAGTTAAATTTTGACTACCTGATCACCCTCTGCAACGGAACCCGGGAAGATTATAAAAAACTACCCCTGCAATTCGCTCAGAAATTGCATCTTGGATTTGACGACCCCGAACTTTTCCACGATCACTACCTGACAAAGCTGGATGCCTACCGCTCTTTACGCGATGAACTGAAAACAGAAATTCACTATTTCTATCACCGGATTCTGAAAAAAAGACTACTCCTCTGCAATCTTCCTGACTATTTCTGTTGAATGGTTGCTTCTACTCCTTCCGGGGTGATTGGAATGCGTTCACCGATCAATCGACATCCACCAGCGGTGATTAGCAAGTCATCTTCCAACCGAATGCCTCCGAATTCACGGTAGTTTTCCAACCGATCGTAATTGATGAAATCTTTGCATTTATTCGACGCTTTCCACTGAGCAATCAATGCCGGGATAAAATAAATGCCCGGCTCATTGGTCACCACAAATCCTTCCTGCAACCGTCTCCCCATTCGCAACGACGCCAACCCAAACTGCTCCGACGGACGAATCTCGTCATCAAACCCAACATAAATTTGCCCGAGATCTTCCATATCGTGCACATCCAACCCCATCATATGGCCCAGTCCGTGTGGCATAAATAGCGCGTGAGCGCCGGCAGCAACTGCCGCCTCAACATCGCCTTTCATAATCCCAACAGACTTCAAACCATTTGCAATCACTTTACACGCTTCCAGGTGAACAGACTGATAAGTTATGCCTGGCTTGGTTAATTCAAGAGCTCTATTGTTGGCTGCTAACACAATTTCGTAAATTTCGCGTTGTTGCTGGGAAAATCTGCCGCCAACCGGTGATGTTCGTGTAAAATCAGAGGCATAATGCATGGTGGTTTCAGCTCCTGCATCCACCAAAAGCAACTTGCCAACTTCTAAATATCCTGAGTGATTATGATTGTGGAGTGTTTCACCGTGCTGCGATAAAATGATCGGAAATGATGGCATACTTCCATGTGCCAACGAAATTCCCTCAATGGTACCGGCTATTTTTTGCTCCCAGACTTCAGCTTGTGCCATTTGCATGGCTTTAACATGCATTTTATAACCGGCTGCCGCTGCTTTTTCCAATTCATCAATTTCGCAAGCTTCCTTCACAGATCGCAGACTGACTATTGCTTTGATCAGTTCTACAGAAGCAACGTCAGCCTGTTTTCCAGGCACCACACTTGTCAACTGCTGCAACAACAACATATTTTCAGCCCGGTATGGTGGTGTAAAGTGAATTTGCCGCCCTTGATCGACGGCTTCTCGAATCGTTGTGAATAGATCATTGTAGGGGCGGGTGTTTTTAACACCAACCCGGACAGATTTGTCTTTCAAACTTTCCTGTGGCCCCATCCAAATTACATCATCCATCGTTAAATCATCGCCAAATAAGATTTCATCACCCGAATTAACATCAATGATACCGGCCAGTCGCTGGTAGTCGAGACCGAAAAAGTACAGGAAGTTACTATCCTGCCTGAAATGATAGGTATTGTCACGACAATTCATTGGAGCATCCACATTTCCGAGGAAAAGCAGAATGCCCGCATTGACTTCTTTTTTTAACTTTTTACGCCTTTGGATATAAGTATTTGGATTGAACATGATTGAAGTTTTACAAATTATCAATGAACCGGAAAGTTAACAACTATTTGATTATCCATTCATGATATTTCGCACGCACAGGTTGAAGAATTCAAATTTGATCGAAGGATTCAATTTCTTCTTACAAACATATAACAGATTGCGTCCGATTCCGTAAAATTATATAAACTCAAAAGCCAAAAATCATGGAAAATTCATTGCTAAACTACATGAACAAGCGTTTTGGAGACACGTCACAGAAGAAAAATCCGGGGCCACATGTTGCCGGTCCTGCGATCACGATCTCCCGAGAAGTCGGTTGTGGAGGATTGAAACTTGCCAAGGAGCTGGCCACATCATTAAACAAGTCCGTATTTTGCAAAAAGTGGCAGGTGATCAGTAAGGAAATTCTCCAGCATAGTGCCGAAGAATTGAAACTGGATACTCAAAAAGTGAATCGTTTATTCACCCCCACCGAACATTCGACTTTCGACGAAATCCTGGAAGCTTTTAATGCGAAATCATATAAAAGCGATCGGGTTATTCTGAAAACAGTACGCGAAGTCATCCGTGGATTTGCGGTTGACGGCTGCTGCATCATCGTCGGGCGTGCGGGGAACGTCATTGGACACGACATTGATAATTCGCTGCATCTTCGTTTGGTGGCACCACTCGACTGGCGCATCGAAAAAATTGCAGCCAAGCACCACGTCACACTCGATGAAGCACGCCATTTTATTGTTGAAACCGAGCGAAAACGTGACACCTTCCGCAAATATTACATGCAAAAGAGAGACAACCAGCTTTATTACGACCTGGTAATTAATGTCGCCAAATTCAAGAACGATAAAATTATTGAACTCATTTTAGCGGCTGTGGAATTGAAAGGAATACTGGAAAAATATAAATCCAGCGTTTCGTATTTTTAATTAACGAACATTGGAAATCAATGTATTTTGATGATTGATTTAAAGCAATGAATGATCCCTGTTTATCGTTTGCAACAAAAGTGAATTTGACCGGGTTTCTTCTTCAAAAAACTCCTATTATTTCGATACAAACAATTGAATTTGAAGAAGGATCCCGGTTTTTATTTTGTGCTAGTATTCTATCTGCTTAGTTCTTCACCAGTTTGGTTTGGGTGAAATGCCCATCATGTTCGAGGCTCAAAATATAGGTGCCTCTTGCTAATTGTTGACCAATATTTCCATGTCCTTTAATGTCACCATGCTCAACCAACTGACCCGTCAAATCATAAACTTTATAGTGAATCTCTTTAGCGACCTCAACGGTAAAATAGTCTGTCGTTGGATTCGGATAAATATTAACATCCAGCGCTGATGGAGCTTCCGGGATAACGGTAGCCTGGCACAAACTTGCATCCAACACGGGCGTGATTCCCGTATTTCCGCTGGCACAGGTTCCACAACTATCAATGTAAGCGCTGCCATTTAAATCGCCGTTACAATCATAAACCGGAGCCTCTAAACTCATGTAGTCGTACATCACATGATTCACCATGCTTTGTGTTGAAGGCATGACCAACGAAATCGTATTTTTACCGCGATGCAACTTACTCATCGGGATCTTCACCTCCTTGGTAGCGTACATGGCATGATTGGATTGACGCAGCAAAGCATTTCCGCCAGCATTGTCCGGGTAAAAATAGGTCAGGTAGGACGACTGGTCATTGACATACACCCGGAGTTGTGCATGGTCAGAACTGGCAAATGCCAGGGTCAATGTTGCATCTCCCGTGTTTGGAATACTATCGGTAATATTGAAGTTCAAATTCCACCGCCAGGCATCCATGGCACCAGTTGATTGCAGTAGCGGGCAATGCGCATAAGGCAGCGCCGTCGCCCAGTTTTTATCAGCCACGTTATACTCGATAGGATTGCTGAATTCGTTGGCAAAATTGTTATACACAAATCCCTCAAAAAAATCGGTGTGCCCGTGCGCAAATTCTTCAGAAGACCGGTTAGGCACACCAACTTCCCATAACAATTTACCTTTGTTTCGTTTGATGGTCCAAATCAAGTTGCCCAGGTTGTTGTCCTGCCCGGCTGTTACGGTCACGTTTATCTTTTTAAACTCTCCAACTTCACCGTCAGCGTACGCAAAAAGGGTGTATGTTCCAGGCCTTACATTGGGAATCGTAAATTCTCCATAGGGGCCTGTCCTAACCCAATACTGGTAATTACGCGTTTCAAACTGCCACTGATTATCCGCATTGCTGATTTTAGTGACGCCGATCCAGGCATTCTTCCAGGAAATATTGGGTTTAAAAATATCACCGATAGCTAACCGCCCGGAAATTGAACCACGCGCATCAGCCAATGGATATTCAACATTGTTCTTCAACCATTTATAGGGCCATTTAGTATCTTCAATTTTTGCCTGCTTTTTGGCATCGGCCCAAGCTTCATCTCCCGTATCTTTATTGTTGAAATAGAGGAGATATGGGCCATACAACTTGCGCCAGTGATCACCTTGCGCAACATTAAAACCTTTGGCATTGTAATGCACGCCATTCATACAAACATGGATAATTCCTGCCGCAGCATTCAGATCGTGATAGATTGGCCCGCAATTGAAAAACTCATGGCTCCCAAAAACAATCCAGGTACCAATTTTATTGACATCACTGGCCAACCCGTAGGTCCCCAGATTCCAAATATCGGAGACGTACTCATACTTGCCATCGTAATGGCCGGCACGAACGCCGGTATTTAATTTTACAATTTCTTTAATGGGTGTCGGTGAGGCAGCAGCATAGTCATCCAATGACGGCATTTCCCAATGGCGTAAACTGTCCACGTAAATTCTTTCACACGTATATTGGTGTCCGTCATTCGCCAGAGAATAGATCATTCGCCAGCCACTTACCGGCAGTTCCGGATATTCCGCCTTATGCTCCAGCTCAGAATAGGTGTAGAGCCCCTCCATATTCTTTTTGATCACAAAATGAATGTCCATGTCCACTGCAAAATGGTCACCGACAGAAGGTGTGTAAACATGTTTGAACGAAACATCAGCCAGCGAATCATTCTGATGAACTACAGAAAAGACACAATGCGACGGACCTTCCAGTGTGTTCTCGGCATGCCAATCATAGTAGATCGTAACGTGCCGTCCACTTTGGCTGACGGTTTCCACCCCGTTCACCTTAAGCGAAGTAACTTTTGCATTTCCTTTATTGATGGTTGCTTTTATGATGCCATTGTCCAGCACCACATAGGTATCGTATTCCTTCACCATACCAGTTAAATTGCGTACTACAGTTACCGATGTTTCATCATTGGCCGAATTATAAGCGACTTTCAGAGAATCGCCACTATCTGTATCAATGGTGCCATCATCCACCCAGCTTTGAAATTTTGAAGTCACATTTCCAGTGCAGTGCAGTCCACCCAATCCGGTGATTTTAATGTGTCCCGTCGCTCCATTATTCCCAATATACAAGGTTCGTCCAATGTAAACAGCTCCATCGTCAATAGTCAAATTTCCTTTGCCGCTTGTTCCGGTTCCCACGTAAAGGTCGTATTTCGTGGTCAATGATCCACTGACCACTACGTTTCCTGAATCGCTACGACCGATATACCCGATGTTGCGGATATTCAATTCAGCATATTGTTTAATGTTCACGTATCCATTGATGGAATCGTTATTCCAGGAGTAAAGTGCTCCATTAATCGTAAAGTTGGCTTCACCGGTTGTATTGACATGGCCGTAACGTTGTTCCGTTCTTCCTCCTCCCTGAATGAAAGTGGGGTTATAGGGATTTCCCTTGCCAATCAAAACATCTGCTGCATTTGGAACATCTGGCGTCCAGTTGCTTGGATTCCAATTATCAGCATTGAAAAATTCGTTACTCACTGATCCTACCCAAGTGTGGGTTTGTGCCGAAGAAAA
>DATFMO010000325.1:0-2630 GCA_035266925.1 Sunxiuqinia sp.
AAGATACCGATTATAAATTGCGGGTTTATGACCAATTTGGCTGTAGTGTTGAAGTGTCCGTGACTTATCAATCAATCGTCACCAAAGCTTCTTTTACGGCATCTCCCATGAAAGGTGAGGCACCGTTGAAGGTTGCTTTTACCAATATGTCGCAAAATGCTGATCAGTATGAATGGTTCTTTTTCCGTGACAGGGATGAATTAGTCAAAGAGGGTGAAAGTGGTCCTATTCAGGATAGTACGATGTTGACTGCCGTTAACCAAAGTCCGACGATTGTATACGATAAATCAGGGCATTACAAAGTCAAGTTAGTTACTACAAAAAATAACGGCGATTTTGCCTGTACCGATACGTTTTACCTGCCAGATTATATCGTTGCAGATACAGCTTTCATAAAAGCTCCCAATGTGTTTACGCCAAACGGTGATGGCGCAAACGATGAGTTTGTTGTCAGCTATTGGTCTGTCAAACAGATTCATATTCAGATTTATAATCGCTGGGGCCGGAAAGTTCACGACTACCAAAACAGCGATGTCCAGGGTTTTGATGCTACCCAGTCTGCCTCTGCCTGGGATGGCAAAATCGGTGGAAATTATGCGTCTCCCGGAGTCTATTATTATGTTGTTGAAGCTTTAGGGCGCGATGGCAAAAGGCGGTTTGCGCATGGGTTTGTGCATTTGTTTCGAGAAAAATAACGGCTCCAAATTCCAAAATTCAATCCGCCAGCTGGCGGACAAAAACCAAAGTCCAATGTCTTGTTAATCGGCGTTAGTGTATTTGTTGAACACTACCTTTATTTGATACGACGGAAATAAAATTCAAATAAGTTCCAGGGTGTTTTAAGTTTCTGTAGCAGGTTTCATTACTGCCCAGAATGACATTGTCTTTCCAATTTCTAATCTCTTTGGGGTTAGTTCCCCGCAGCTTGCTGCGAGTCAAAAAAACTTATTCCTTAGGGATACCCCGTCTGCTTGCAACGGGGTAGTTCATTGATCCAATTACCAATGACTAATTATCCAGTAACCGTGTGAAAAAATAAAACCCCGGATTGGCTGATCCGGGGTTCATTTCATGTTAACTTGATTTGTTAACTAGTATGAAAGGATTAGAATTGGTTCATTATTAATCTTCTTTTTGTTCTGCAGCGTATGTAGCAAGCAGTTCGTCCTGTACTTCTTGTGGTACTTTTTCGTAGCCATCAAATGCAATGTTGAAACTACCACGTCCCTGGGTCAATGAGCTCAAAGCTGTGATGTATTTGTACATTTCTTTTTGTGGTACTTTGGCGTTGATTTTCTCAAAACCTTTTTCACTGCCCATTCCCATGATCAATGCACGACGTCCCTGAAGGTCGCTCATCACATCGCCCATGCGATCGCTCTGCACGAATACTTCAAGATTTAAGATGGGTTCGAGAATTTTTGGTCCGGCATTTTTAAAGGCTTGGGAGAACGCATTCCGCCCGGCTAGTTTGAATGAAATTTCATTGGAGTCAACCGGGTGCATTTTGCCGTCGTACACGTAAACACGAATGTCGCGGGCATATGATCCGGTCAGCGGGCCTTCTTCTATTTTTTCCATAATCCCTTTCAGGATGGCTGGCATAAAACGAGCGTCAATGGAACCACCAACAATGCAGTTGTGATAAATCAGTTTTCCACCCCAGGCCAATGGATGCTCCTGGGTGTCGCGAATGGAGAGCTTCAAGTCTTTACCATTCACGTTGAAGTGATTTTTTGCTTCAACACCTTCAACGTAAGGCTCAATAATCATGTGTACTTCACCAAACTGTCCGGCACCACCAGATTGTTTTTTGTGGCGGTAGTCGGCTTGAGCATATTTCGTAATTGTTTCGCGGTAGGGGATTCTTGGCTTCAGAAATTCAATAGGAATTTTGAAATCATGATCGTAGTACCATTTTAAGGTGTTGAGATGATATTCTCCCTGGCAATGAATCAGCATTTGCTTCAGTTCTTTGGAGTACTCAACAACATAAGTTGGATCCTGGTCGTGCAACTTTTGGAAGCTTTCGCCTACTTTTTCTTCGTCTGCTTCGTTAATAGCATGCAGCGCTACTGTATGACGAGAAGGTGGGAATTTGATTTCTGCAAATTTGTATCCTGCAGATTTTTCACTCAATGAATTGTTGACATTGACATCTTTCATTTTTACGGTAGCGCCGATGTCTCCCGTAACCATTGAATCAACTTTGGTTCGGTTTTTACCGGCAGAAACGAACATCTGGGAAATACGTTCTTTATTGCCGTTTTTGGCAATGATCAGGTCCTGTCCTTCATGGACAGTGCCGCTCATCACTTTAAAGTAGGTGATTTCACCAACATGAGGCTCGATGGTCGTTTTAAATACCATGAGCGATGTCGCATCATTTTCACCTTTTTTTACTTCTTTGCCATTGATTTCAGATATTTCAACGGCTTCGGCTGGTGACGGGGTGATGTTGCCAATAAATTCCATCAAACGGCCAACACCTATGTCATGTTTGGCACCCGTGCAAAAAACCGGGAACAAGCTGCGGTCAATCATACCTAGTTTGATTCCCTGGCGCATTTCATCTTCAGTCAATTCTCCTTTTTCAAAATAGAGCTCCATTAGTGCTTCGTCATTCTCAG
>DATFMO010000326.1:0-3628 GCA_035266925.1 Sunxiuqinia sp.
ACACCGTGATCAGAAGTAGTTCTTCCAGTTCAGAATGGTCGGCGATTAGTTCTGTTCAACGTGAAGCGGAACAACACTTAGGACGTCCCTGGACACGTATGGCCCCAACGATTGGTGCCATTAAAAATACATTTGCCAATAAGACCGATGACTCACGTTACGACGGTACTTTTGTCACTACTTACCGGGCAAACTTCGATAAAGCCGGTATCACTGATCCTGTTTATAATGCCAACTTTATGCAGGTTCAACCGAGTGATGCAATTGTTACGTTCTTAAACAACGACCCGGAGAATCAATTGACCTATCCTGATGGACAAGGCCATAGCAATATTGGTGCAGCTGAAGTACCCGGAAGATCAGATTTTGTAATTGCACCTAGCGGAATAAGCAGGGTCGTATATCCTGGTTTATGGAAGCTCGGCACCTACCGGACAGATAACAATGGTGGATTAGGATCACCAAATGGTGCCAGTACACGTCCTTACAACATTGCTAAATTCTCTGAACTCTACTTTATTGCCGCTGAAGCTGCTGTAAAAGGAGCATCAACAACATCAGGTAAAAGTGCCAGAGAATTGATTAACGTTATTCGTGCCCGTGCCGGAAAATGGACTTGGGATAATAATGGTAATGTTGCTAAAGTTGAAGATCATAGTGCTGAAATGACTTCGGCAACACCTGAAAATATAACAATTGATTATATTCTGGCCGAGCGTTCTCGTGAATATTTTGGTGAAGGCTATCGGTGGTTCGATTTGGTCCGTACTCAAAAATGGGCCGAGCTAGCTGGTTCCTATGAAATTTGTGGAAGTAATTATGGCGATCACACACCGAAATCTTTTACACGTAATATTGATAATCACCTCTATCTTCGCCCGATACCACAAGGACAGATTGACGGAATGGAAATGAGCGATGCTGATAAAGCTGCCTATCAGAATCCAGGCTATAATTAATCAATTTAAATGATAATAGATTTAGTTATTGACAGATAGATCAAAACTTCCCGGTGGCGTTTTTGCTGCCGGGAAGTTAATTTTTCAGAACTTAGCTAAAAAATAAAAATGACTTACTCAATACTGCTACAAAAGAAAGCCTGTTTGGAATGATACGTTGTTGACCAATACTGAATCGTTCATGGTTCTACTTAATAATCATCGCTATTCCAATTTTATAAATTGAGTTCAAACTATTAATAGAAATTAGTCGATATTATCTAAACCAACAAGTCAATGAATTTTAAAAAAATTATTCTTTCCATTTCTTTTATTTTCATTGCCGTCTTTATCGTTCAGGCAAAAGTCACACTACCTAAACTGATCGCCGATGGCATGGTTTTGCAACGGAATATTGAGTTAAAATTGTGGGGTTGGGCTTCTCCCAATGAAAAAGTTACGGTCAAATTCATGGGATCGAACTATTCTGCAGTTACCGACGAAAACGGCAAATGGCAACTCAAATTGCCGAAACTTCAAGCAGGTGGTCCATTTGATATGACCATTTCAGGCGAGAATACCATCACCATAAAAGACATTTTAGTTGGCGACGTTTGGCTCTGTTCCGGGCAATCAAACATGGAATTGACCATGGATCGGGTGAGCCCTATGTACCCTGAAGTGATCAAGCACCCGGAAAACAAATTCGTCCGCTATTTTCAGGTTCCAAAAACCTACAATTTTAACAAACCCCAAACGAAACTTGAGTCCGGAAAATGGGTCACCCCAACTGCTGAAAATATTCGGCCAATTTCTGCAGTTTCTTATTTTTTTGCCACCACCCTGTACGATTCCCTTCATGTTCCTATTGGCATTATTAATTCAGCTTTGGGCGGATCGCCAATTGAGTCGTGGATTGATGAAAATTCATTGAAAAAATTCCCAAAATACTACCAGGAAGCACAACGTTTTAAAAGCCAACAATTGATCGATAGCATCAAGCAGGCTGATCAAACCCGGATTGGAAACTGGTACGCACACTTGCAAGAAAAAGACAAAGGCTATCAAAATCCAACTCAAAACTGGCGATCGCCGAATTTAAATACGGCCGACTGGTCAACAATGAATGTTCCCGGTTATTGGGCCGACACGCCACTTGGAGAAGTGAATGGTGTTGTTTGGTTTCGAAAAGATATCGATGTGCCGGCTTGTATGGTTGGGAAACCGGCCAAATTGCTAATGGGGCGAATTGTGGATGCTGATTCGGTTTTTGTAAATGGCAGCTATGTTGGCAATACCACTTATCAATACCCCCCAAGAAGATATACAATTCCCGCTTCAGTGTTAAAAGCAGGAAAAAACACGATCGTTGTCCGGGTGATCAGCAACCAGGGGCGAGGTGGTTTCGTGCCGGATAAGCCCTATCAACTGTCTGTTGGAAATCAAACCATCGACTTGAAAGGGAAATGGAAATACCGCTTAGGAGCAACAATGGATCCATTGGCCAGTCAAACATTCATTCGTTGGAAACCCACCGGGTTGTACAATGCCATGCTTGCGCCTCTTGAAAACTACCGCATCAAAGGAGCGGTTTGGTATCAGGGGGAATCGAATGCTGATCGCCCTGTTGAATACAGCAGTCTACTCAAAACGATGATCAACAGTTGGCGCGAAAAATGGGGGGAAGGTGATTTCCCGTTTTTAATTGTTCAACTGCCGAATTATATGGAAGCAAAAGAGGAGCCTTCAGAAAGTGACTGGGCGCTGTTGCGTGAATCACAAGCGAAAGCGCTGGAGTTGCCGAACACAGGAATGGCTGTGACGATTGACCTTGGCGAATGGAACGACATTCACCCATTGGATAAAAAGGATGTGGGTAAACGACTAACTTGGGTGGCCCAGAAAGTGGCTTACGGAAACGATCAAATTACCTCTTTGAGCCCGATGTTTAAATCGATGAAGTTGGAAGGCGACACAATCACAGTGACCTTTAAAGATACGGATGGTGGGCTGATGGTGAAAGGTGGGGGTGAATTGAAACAGTTTGCTATTGCCGGAAAAGATCAGCATTTTGTCTGGGCAAAAGCGAAAATCATCGCTCCAAATCAGGTTGAAATCTGGAGTGAGCAGGTTCCTCATCCGGTCGCTGTTCGATATGCTTGGGCGGACAATCCTGATGGAGTAAATTTGTATAACAAGAAAGGTCTGCCGGCAGCTCCGTTTCGGACAGATCAATGGACTGAACGCTAGACTAAATTTTCTCAACAATGAAAGAAAACGTGAAACAATACTTTTTAAAATGGGTCATATTTTGGGCCGTTGGAATCATGAATATCGCGGCCTATGGCGAAGATGGATCACGCTTGTGGCTTCGCTATGATTTGTTACCCGACAGTTTGTCAAAAAGTTATATTGAAGCATTTCACTCCGTGACTTTTCCCGAAAATACCGCGACCCGAAAAGTGGCAGCCACGGAATTGGAGCGAGCCTTCGCCGGTTTAACCGGGCATTCGCTTTATGGCAATGGCAAAGTAGAAGCCGCTAGTCTGATTGTCGGTACTGGTAACGAAAAGGTTGTCAAACAATTTCACCTTGAAAAAGAATTGGATCGTTGTGGAGACGAAGGATATGTGCTGAAAACAATCACGATAAATGGCGATAAGATGACCGTTCTTGCTGCCAATTCGGAT
>DATFMO010000327.1:0-5136 GCA_035266925.1 Sunxiuqinia sp.
CATTGGCCAAAACCGAAGAAACCGGCAAAGTGACTTTTTTCAGCCGTACCAAAAACAGGCTGTGGACGAAAGGCGAAGAAAGTGGCAATTTCCTCCATGTGATTTCCATTGCTTCGGATTGCGATGACGACACCTTGTTGATCAAAGTGAACCCGGTTGGCCCGGTTTGCCACACGGGCAGCGACACCTGCTGGAACGAAACCAATGAGAAAGGTGACTTGGCCTTCCTGAAACACTTGCAGGATTTTATCGACAAGCGCAAGGAAGAAATGCCGGAAGGTTCGTACACCACTTCTTTATTTACGAAAGGAACACGAACCATCACCCAAAAAGTAGGTGAAGAAGCCGTGGAAACGATCATTGGCGCCATGGCCAACGACGATGAAAACTTTATTTACGAAGGAGCAGACTTGCTCTATCACCTCATCGTTTTGTTGACGCACAAAGGTTATCGCATTGAGGATTTGGCAAGGGAGCTGAAAAAACGACACAAGTAGTCTCATTTGGAGAACGCGCTAAGCGGATTAACCGCTGAGCGCCTTACCTCCATGATCAATCAGGTCAAATCATTTTCGTTATTTCACGAAGCCAATTGCCGAGCCCAAGGCTCTTTTCATCGTCAATCCCAACGCAGGAACGCGAAAGATGCAACGATTGCCGTTCGAACAGAAAACATTCCGATCAAAAATAGCTTTTCAACAATCGAATGTGGCAGATAGCAGTTTGGATGATAAAAAAAGCTAATTTTTCATCTGGATTACGTTAACGATTTCACGACTTTACACCAATTTTAGGAAGGCCGCCTAACCTTTCCTGTGAAATTTGAAATCGCAATTTTAATGAATTAAATTTGCATACAACATGTCATTGGGAACTGAAATAACTAAAAATAATGAAAGCAGCAGAATTATTTGACATCAAAGGAAAAGTGGCTTTGGTTACCGGCTCAACCGGTGGATTAGGCAGCAGCTTTGCAAAAGGATTGGCTGAAAATGGCGCTATCGTTATTTTGAATGGACGAAACCAGGAAAAACTGGACATACAAGTTGCAGCCTACCGGGAATCAGGCTTCCAGGTGTATGGTTTCGCTTTCGATGTTACCAACAGTGAACAAGTAAACACAGCGGTTAGAAAAATAACCAACCAGGTTGGACGGATCGATGTCCTGATCAACGCTGCAGGAATCAACTTGCGGGCTCCACTGGAAAACTTCAGGGATGATGATTGGGATAAGGTTATCGGCATCAACCTGACCGGAACTTATAAAGTTTCCAAAGCGGTTGTTCAAAAAATGATTGAACGAAAATCCGGCAAGATCATCAATATCGGCTCCATGCAAAGCGAGTTGGGACGTCCAACCATTGCACCGTATGCTGCATCCAAAGGGGGCGTAAAAATGCTCACCAAAGGAATGGCGGTCGATTGGGCAAGACACAATATTCAGGTGAATGGAATCGGACCCGGCTATTTCAAAACAGAGCTGACCAAACCGTTGTATGAAAATCCCGAATTCGACAGTTGGCTTTGCGGACGAACGCCCAGCAACCGCTGGGGTGAAACCGATGAGCTAATCGGGGCGATGTTGTTTTTAGCATCTTCGGCAAGCAATTATGTCAACGGACAAATGTTGTATGTAGATGGTGGTTTGTTAGCCAGTGTGTAGTTATAAATATATCTTACCAAGCAAATTAGGGTCACCTTCTCTTAATTTTTGACGTTATCGCTTTTTTTGCTTTTATCGTCCTGCCGGACGGGCTTTCATTTTTGTCTTGACACAAAAACGAAACAAAAAAGTCAAGGCTGGCGAGGCTTTTGATGACAAACTACGGATCAGTCACCCCCCGAAAACAAACTCCTCCCCTTGGTCGTCAAACAGTGTTTTCTTATGCGCAAATGCCCCCACAGATTTCCTCCCTTGTTTGTCGAATCAAAAGCCTCGTAGGCCCAGATCTTTCCCTGCTAAAGAAGTTGGAATATGACACACCAAAATGGTCGGTCATTTAAAATTGTTGGAAATAAACGTAATCGAATGAACGAACCTGCCCGGACAGAGCATATTTGATACGATAAATGGTATAAAATTCCAGATTATAAAAAGCTATTTCCGCAATAATTCCATCATGTTTTCCGGCTTTGAAAGATTCGTGAAACCGTATTGTTTGTAGAGTTCGTGAGCATCATCAGTTCCAAGGCCCATTCGTCGCAAGTTTTTCAAATCGGGATGATTAACAATGGCATCCATCAACTTTTTGCCATGGCCATTTCCTCGATGTTCTTCCAACATGAACACATCCATCAACCAGCCAAACACCGCATAATCGGTGACAACCCGTGCAAATCCGAGCTGTCTGCCTGTTTCATCATATAAACCAAAACACAATGAGTTTTCAATAGACTTTTGGACAATTTCCAAACTCCTTCCTTTCGCCCAATAGGAACGTTCGCTAAGATAACTGTGGATCATAGGAATGTCCAGCAGGGATTTGTTGGTGGAAATGAATGGCTTCATCAATTCAATGTTTTGAAAATACATCTCCTGAAATGGGAAAACAAGTTAAAAATAACTTCAGCAGATGGCTTCACGAAAAGTCATTTCTAAACCAATTCCTCCACAGCTTGTTAAGTTACCGTCAACAAATATGGGGAACAGGCGCGACCAATTGAAAATAAATATACCTTTGCGCCTCAATTTTGAAGAAGATATGCAGAAGATTAGAAACATCGCGATAATTGCGCACGTAGACCACGGCAAAACGACCCTGGTTGATACAATGATCTATCATTGTAATGTCATGAAAAGTCACGAGAAAAAGCAGGAGCTTATTCTTGACAACAATGACCTGGAACGGGAACGAGGAATCACGATCCTGGCCAAAAACGTAGCCGTTGATTATCATGATATCAAGATAAACATCATTGATACTCCTGGTCACTCCGACTTTGGTGGTGAAGTAGAACGAGTACTCAACATGGCTGACGGGGTGCTATTGCTGGCCGACGCCTTTGAAGGCACCATGCCTCAAACCCGCTTCGTGCTTTCAAAAGCACTCGCTTTAGGCTTGAAACCCATTGTGGTGATCAACAAAGTGGACAAGCCCAACTGTCGTCCGGAAGAAGTTCACGAGCAAGTGTTCGACCTCATGTTTAGTTTGGATGCCACCGAAGAACAGTTGGATTTCCCAACCATTTACGGCTCGGCAAAAGAAGGTTGGATGACCAACGATCTGAAAAATAAAACCGACAATATTGGCCCCTTACTGGATGCCATTATCGAACATATTCCGGAACCAAAACCAAATCCGGGTACTCCTCAAATGCTGATTACATCGCTTGACTATTCGTCGTATGTTGGACGTATTGCCATTGGGCGTGTTCATCGTGGCGAATTGAAAGAAGGCATGCAAGTGGCTTTGGCGAAACGCGATGGTTCGGTAAAACGAACTAAAATTAAAGAATTACACACCTTTACCGGACTGGGGCGTTTAAAGGTCGACAGCGTTGTCAATGGCGATATTTGTGCCTTAGTGGGTATTGATGGATTTGACATTGGCGACTCAATTTGCGATTTGGAAAATCCGGAACCCATTGATCCGATTGCGATTGATGAGCCAACCATGAGTATGGTATTTACCAACAATGACTCACCATTTTTCGGGAGGGAAGGTAAGTTTGTTACCTCCCGCCACTTGCACGATAGGTTGCACAAGGAATTGGAAAAAAACCTGGCCCTGCGTGTTGAAAAAGGCGAATCGGCAGACGTATTCACTGTTTACGGACGCGGTGTACTGCACTTATCGGTGCTGATTGAAACCATGCGCCGCGAGGGTTACGAATTACAGGTTGGCCAGCCACAGGTATTGTTTAAGAATATTGGCGGTGTCAAATGTGAGCCGATTGAAGAAATGCATGTGGATGTGAGCGATGAGTTTTCGGGAAAAGTTGTGGAATTGGTTACTGCCCGCAAAGGTGAAATGCAAAATATGGAGCGCAAAGGCGACCGGATCCATCTGGAATTTTTAATTCCATCGCGTGGAATTATCGGCTTGCGTACCAATATGCTGACAGCTACTGCCGGCGAAGCTGTCATGACGCACCGTTTCGTAGAATACCAACCGCTAAAAGGTGTTATTGAAGGCCGTAAAAACGGATCGTTGATTGCCAAAGAACCCGGAACAACCTTTGCCTACGCGCTGAATAAATTACAAGATCGCGGACGCTTCTTTATTCCTCCGGGCGATGAGGTTTACGAAGGAATGGTGATTGGTGAAAATACGCGAGGCGATGACTTGACCATCAATGTCACTCAATCGAAAAAGCTGACCAACATGCGTGCCTCAGGCTCGGATGATAAAACCAAGCTGGCACCACACATTCGTTTTAGCCTGGAAGAAGCGCTGGAATACATTGGCCCTGACGAATATTTGGAAGTAACGCCAAAGTCGTTCCGCATGCGAAAAATTTTACTGCGCGAAGCAGAACGTAAACGTGGGGTAAAGATTAATTAGTCGACTACGAAATTACGATATAAAAAAAGCTCCGATCTCATGATGAGATCGGAGCTTTTTTTATGACTTGTTTTAAATTTATTCAATTGGAATTGCGTTGTTGTAATCTTCTTCGCTAACCTTTGCTGTAAAATAATAACCAGAAATAATTACAATTTTTCTCATACAATTTCTATTTATCTTTTAGTCAAAGTTGACGCCTAATTGAATGCCAAATAGAGCGACGCCCTCCGCGTCAAAACCATCAATGCTTGCGACGGGACCGGCGAAAAACCTGTCGGAGAAATGGTAGTTGTAATAAACTTTCGCAAAGTATGGTTCGATAGTCCAAGCGGATCTCGCCCCTAACTCAGTTAACTGATAATCGGTTCCTGTTTTTTCATAAATCGAGCGAACCGTTGCGTAAGTTTTTACCCCCATGCCTGTACCAAATGCCAGTTCGTGCCGTGCCAATTTGGGATTATTAAATAGAGCCAATGGTTTAAATAATAGAACTAAACTCATTGAACCCATGATGTCGCCAGAGAAATGAGTCTTCTCTCCTGAAATTAATGTTTGGGTTGTTGCAAATTCGTTCCAGCTGTTAGCAATTCTTTCGGTGGGAAGTGTCGAAAAGAAATTGAATGTTGGC
>DATFMO010000328.1:0-6739 GCA_035266925.1 Sunxiuqinia sp.
TAAATAGATTAAAAAATAAACAATATTTTGCCAATTCTTAGATCATCAAGCTTTTAAGAAAATGCACGGGCAATGATCGGATACCCCATTTATTATTTTTTTGATTACAAATTGAATAAACTAATCCCAACCGTGAATGGGAACAGCTCAGGCCCTTTGCCATCTTTAAATAAAGGAGATAAACTGTAATTGGCAAAAAGGTTGATGTCTTTCATTCCTACCCGTGCGGTCAAAGCGTATTTGAACGGATTGATGGCAAAACTTCCATGGTCTTTTGATTTGGAATGGTTGTATTTCACTTTGGTGTGTGAGCCAATATTAACGCCACCAACAACACCGCCGGAGACAAACAACTGGTTTGAATCGCCATTCACCGGAATTTGGAATTCCAGCAACAAGGGTACGGTTAAGTACGAGACGGTTAATTTTGATTTTTTAAATCCTGCTTCGTCCAGCGGCACTGGGCTGATATGTCCATTCACCTTTTGCAGCGTAACCGGGTTGTCAAACTTGTAGTTGTTCATGGTCCACCCCATCCCGGAAACCAGCCCAATGCGATGGTCAACAATTGGAATGTCTGCTTCCCAGAAGTTGATGTTCACTTCCAATGATTTGGGTTGATTCAAATCCATGAAATCATAGCCGTTGTACATGCTGTAATTGGTGTCGTAAAACCCGTTAAAGCCTAGTTCAAAAGCGGCCCAGTGTCCATCAAATCGTTTATGGCGACGATCACGATCATCCTTTCTTTCTTCTTTGTGGACATTGATATTCGTCCGGCCACCATGTTCAATAATTTCAATATCCCGACGGCCAAAACGAATGAAGGTAGTGTCACCAACGTTTTTATCCTTAATGTAGATATGATCGTCGAGTAAACTAACTTCAGTTTTATCAGCATCTTCATTTACAATGACCAGCTTTTTTACTTTCGTTGTGTCCTGTGCATGTGTCGCAACAAAAACAACGGCAAGCAGGGTGGTTAGTAAAATTGTTTTCATGACTCGTTGTATTTCTTCCATTTTGAAATGTCCTTTTCCCGGACGACTTCTAATTGGAAAGTTATTCATTCAAGTTTTGATTTTCGCTTGTAAGACGGATAGCTATTTTGAAAAGTTACAGCTCGTTAGCGTTTTTTAAGTGGAATTGAAAAAGCCAGTAAACGTGTATTCAGACTAATCTCTGAGATTTTCCCTTTCGGATTCGTTTCGTATTTCAACCGGTCATTGCTCACACTTGAAACGGCTTCCAACCCGGCTGTCAATACCCTCGACAAGCTCACCGATTCGCCTTGCTTTTGATGCCATACTTTTTCAGCCAGTAATCCATTCACTGTAAGGTATTTATCCGTTTGTTTTTCAGAAGTTTTATTCATCGCAAACTGCACATCCGAAGACTCTCCAGCAAGCGACACTGACTGAACTGGCACCGGGACAATTTTCCGGGGAGCGACTTCCCGTTCTTCTAATCGCTCTTTCAAGGCCACCAACCCAGGTTTTTCAATGGCTGCAGGTGTTGATAAAACCGGTTGCTTTTGTTGCACTGGGCTCAACTTATCGGGCGTCTGAGCGTCCACCAATTTTTCAGTTTTAGGCTGAATAATTTCCCGATTTTTCTGCGGAGTGGTTTGATTGTCATCGTTCTGAGGCTGCTTCTGGACAATGTTCGGCTGACTTTCAACATTATTCGATTGATGATTCCATACCGCCCATAACCCGAATAACAAAATTAGTCCGGCAGCCACCCGGCTGGTCCAATACATCAAAACCTTAACGCCCGACTTCCGATGTAAGGCTACTTTGTTTGGAAAAACGACCCGATCATTAGGTACCAACTTGGTTTTTAGAAAAAGGTCGAATTCTTTCTCAGAGGCTTTATCGTTGGTGATGGTTTCCAGGAAGGCTTTTTCATCATCTTCCTCCAGATCACCCTCCAGGTAAGCCACTGCCTGGTAGTCAAAATCAGACACTCCCGACCGCCCATCTTTCAGTAAAGTTTCCTTTTTTTGAAAAACAGCTCCTCCCGGTGAAAGCTTGTTAAAGGATGAAACAGCTTTCAGTTCTTCATGCAGGTCGGGATTATTTTTCAGGAAATCCAAAAAATCATCAATCTGATCCCCTGGTAAGTTACCATCCAGGTAATCCAGAAAATAAATCTCGTAATTTTTTCGGTTAATCTTCATCATCACACAAGCACATCTAATTTCCCAATATAATTCTTCAAAAACACACGTGCCCGGTAAATGTATACTTTCACCTGGGCTTCACTCAGTGCTGTCAGTTCACTAATTTCCTTGTAAGAATAACCTTCGAAATCGCGCAGCAATAAGACCGAGCGTTGGTCAGATGGTAATAATTGAATCGCCTGATTCAACACTTCCTCAACATCAGAATACTGTTGGGTGTGTCCATCATCGGGCAATTGGTGCTCTTCCAGAAAATGCTGTTTCTGATCTTTCCGCAAGACATCAATCGTTCGGTGATAAGCCGTTGAGAACAAATAGGACTTCACTTTTGCCGCATCGACCTCCCGATGATGAATCCACAGTTTTTCAAAGCTATCCTGAACAATATCGTGGGCACGATCCTCGTCCCTGATATTCTTCAAGACAAACCGAAAAACCCCATCTGCATGAAGGTCAACAGCATTGTTATAATCCTCACTGGTCATTCTTATAAAAGGTCTTTACACCTTTTATGACGCCTAGCCAATTATTTTGTTACAGCTAATAACTGATTGATTTCTTTTTTTGATTTAGAAAGTTGAATCGCTTTGTTGAGTGTCTTGTCAATCTTTTGAATAATCGGGTAAAACCCATCTTCGCCAATGATGTTTCGGGCAATGTAGGCCTTCACCTGAGCATCGATAATCTTCCCACTGATTTTCAAGCCTTTTGAATCTTTCTTAACGCCCTTCTCTGCAGCATATTTGACAAATTGATCCAGAATATGCTGTTTGTCCAGATAGGTATCGAATGTACTAGCCGTTGTCAGTTCACTGAGCTTTTCACGATGCTCGTCACTGTATTGAAAAGCAAAGTGGTAAATCAGTGCCTTCTGCGTAATGCTTGAATAATAGTCGGAATAGCCACTGGTGTCTGCCGGCACAAAATAATCAGGCATGATGCCACCACCGCCATACACCAACCGTCCATTGGTTGTGTGATACTGCAATGAATCTGCAAAATGAATGCTATCAGCTACCTCTAGTTCTCCGTGTTTAACCCGATTCATAATATCATGATAATAATCGGTTGTTCCTTCGTCGTATGGTTTCTGAATACAGCGACCACTCGGTGTATAGTAACGAGCCACCGTCAATCGCAAAGCCGAACCATCCCGAAATGGAATTTGTTCCTGCACCAATCCTTTTCCAAAGGAGCGGCGTCCAACAATCAACCCTCTGTCATTGTCCTGAATAGCCCCGGAAAAGATCTCGCTGGCTGACGCCGAATACTCATCAATGAGCACAATGATTTGTTTATCCAGGCAAATGCCACTTTTTGTTGACGTATATGTTTTCTTTGGTTGAGAATGTCCTTGTGTGTAAACAATCATCTTTCCGGCAGGCAAAAACTCGTTGACCATTTTAACCACAGCCATCAGGTATCCGCCGGGGTTTCCACGAAGATCAACGATGATACTTTTGGCACCGTCAGTGTTGAGCTTGGTCAATGCCTTCACAAACTCATCATAGGTTGTTTCAGCAAACCGGCTCACTTTTACAAAACCAGTAACCGAATCGATCATGTAGCTGACATCCACACTGTAAATAGGAATGTCGCCACGGGTAATATCATAGTCAATCAGGTCTTTAACCGTTCTCCGTTTAATGCCGACTTTCACTTTCGTGCCTTTTTCGCCACGAAGTAAATTCATCACATCTTTGCTTTTAATTCCCACCCCGGCAATCACCGAGTCGTTGACCGTCACAATGCGGTCTCCTGGCTGAAGGCCCAACTTGTACGATGGGCCACCGGAAATAACGTCGACCACCTGTACGGTATCTTTATAAATTGAAAATTGAACGCCAATTCCCCCGAAATTGCCCTGCATCTCATCGTTCACTTCTTCCATTTGCCTGGCCGGGATGTAAGTGGTATGCGGATCCAGATTCTTCAACAAATCTGGGATGGCCTCATTGACCAATTTATCCGTCGATACCGAATCAACGTACGCATTGCCAATCAAATCGATAATGGTGCTGAGCTTATTGGTTGGAGAGGGTGCAATGTTTTGCAAGGAAGGCCCTCTCGTGCTACTCAATGTGTTCCCCAGGAAAATTCCGGCAATAACTGATACCGCAATTAGCAAGGGCAAATAAATATTTATCCGTTTTCTGTTCATGACTTTTTATTCATCTGATTCTACCTGAATCACCTCAATGTTGGCCCTTTTTAACAAATTAATTCCATCTTCCAACCGGTAGTTGTCTGTAAAAACAACTCGTTTAATACCAGCCTGAATGATTAACTTGGCGCATTCCATACAAGGCGATGAAGTAACGTACATGGTTGCTTCGGCACTGCTATTATTCGACTTCGCAACCTTTGTAATGGCGTTAGCTTCGGCATGAAGAACATAAGGTTTGGTCTTATTGTTCTCGTCTTCACAAATATTTTCAAATCCGGATGGTGTCCCGTTGTAGCCGTCAGAGATAATCATCTTATCTTTCACAAGCAGTGCGCCAACCTGCCGACGTTTGCAATACGAATTTTGAGCCCAAATATTGGCCATTTTCAAATAGCGTTGATCGAGTAAAAATTGTTTTCTGTCCATTGCATGAATTACTTAAAAGTTCAAAAGTAATAAATCATCAGTCTTAAACATGCTGATTGTATTACAAAAAAAACGTTCATCACTTACCAGGAATGAACGTTTCAGTATCGTTTTTATTGATTTGAATTTACACGTGGATGAATTTTTCCACGGTATTTAATAAATCTTTCGACTTGATTGGTTTTGCCAGGTAATCATCGCATCCTGCTTCCAGGGCCTTTTCCCGGTCATCAGACATAGCAAAAGCCGTCTGCGCAACAATAGGTAAATCCGGCCGTTCCGCTTTAATGATTTGTGTAGCTTCGTAGCCGTTCATTTCCGGCATTTGCAAGTCCATCAGTATCAAATCCAACGGTTCTTTTCTGAAAATTTCAATGGCTTCTTTTCCGTTCTTCGCCCAAAATATTTTGGCCTTGATCTTACTAAGAACAGCATTTAAATATAAATAGTTGGATTCAACATCCTCTGCAATAAGAATTTTGGGATTATCAACGATCGTCATATATCTGAATTATTCTATTGTTTCTAAATCAAAGATATTGAAAGATTTAATGAAACGCCATAGTTTATTTATTTTTTTACAATATATATAAAATGAAAAAAGACACCAGATTTTGGTGTCTTTAGTACCCGGGGCGGGAATACCTGACATCTGCTGATGTTTTTTCCATTTTTATTTAGCTTTTGATATTCAGCAAGTAAAGGGTTTTTTATTTTCTTCAAATTTCTCATATTTGTAGTGGTTTTCTCCAAAATCGCTATCAAATAACTATCAAAGAATGAGAAAGAATATATCCTTTTACATTGCAAAAAACCGCAGCGACAAAAAAAGCTTTGCCCCTATTTACGGGCAAGTTACAATAAATTCCAAAAACTATCCTTTCCAAATTGAAAAGGTAAAACCCCGGTATTGGAACCAAGTCAAACAACGGGTGAACAAAAACCGTGAGAATGAACCGGATAACCGGCACGAAGAAATTAACGCCCTGATCACAAAAATATCAAAAAACTCGGATCGGTTCAACCGTTTTGACGGCTACAAAACACCACCCCAAAGAAACGAGGTTAAGAATGTATTCTTCCAATCCACAGAGCAAAGAAAAAGCTTTAATGAAGCCTATGAGGAATTTATTGAATCAAACAGGGGAAAAATTGCCTACAACACAACAAAAAATAGGAATACAGCAAAGAACTTCATTCAGAAATACCAGAATAAAAAGGGGGTTGAATTACAGTTCTCCGACATTGATTTGGAATTATTTGACAACCTGTTTGATTTCGCATTTAATGAAATGGATCTGGAGGATAATTCCTTTGCGGCTTATATTGCAAAATTCAAATCATTCTTAAAATGGGCTTTGGACAATGGCTACCACAACAACTTGGAATATCAGAAATTTTCATTTGCTGAGAAAGACAAGGCCGTGGTTTGCCTAACTCCGGATGAGTTAAAAACCCTGACCAATTTCAAATTTGAAAAAGAACGACATACCAAAGCCAGGGATTTGTACTGCTTTGGTTGTTACACCGGATTAAGATTTTCCGACATTGCCACGTTACGACATGAACATTTTCAGAATGGGTACATTGTAAAGAATATCACGAAAACGAAAGAAGATGACCGCATCCCAATTTTACCCCAGGCGAAAGCGATCCTGGATAAATACAATAAAGGATCGATTTATCCATTGCCCAGGTTATCAAACCCAAAATTGAATGAATACATTAAAGAATGCTGTGAACAGGCAAAAATCAACACACCAACAATAAGATATAAGTACAAGCGTAACAAAATTGTTGAGGATGTATTTCCCAAGCACAAGCTGATCACAGTCCACACGGCCCGGAAAACATTTATCACTGTTAGTTTCACGTTGGGAATGGACGTTAAAACTATTAAATCAATCACTGGACATAAAAAGGAAGCTACTTTTGATAAATACCTGAAAATAGCTAATGAG
>DATFMO010000329.1:0-5716 GCA_035266925.1 Sunxiuqinia sp.
TTTTACTGGTTGGCTACTTCGTATTTACCGGCTTGGCCAGTGGCATTTGGCTGGTCGCTCCGCTGACAATAGCCGGAATTGTCGCCCTCGTTTTGGGTTATGAATCCATTGAGTTGAAAAAACGATTTCCGGATCGAACCATCAGAACGATTCTGGATTATCCGGAAAATAAACAAGAATCGGCAAGTTTTAGGGATCGTTTTACTTCACTGCTTTGGATAGGTGCCTATCTGATCGTTTCCAATTTCATGATTAACACATTAAACGGCAACGTTGCACCAGCTCTAGGTAGCCCTCTCCCAATTATTCCATTTCTTAAAAGCTATTATTGGCCCTTCCTTAGTGTGCTGTTTTTAATCGTTGTTCCATTTTTAATTAAAAAGAAAGCTATCTTGAGAGAATGGGAGATTTCAGGTTTTATTGCGTTGTCAATCTCCGCCTTCATTGCTTTTCTTTATCCAACGATTGGTGCACAATACTTTTTAGTTGAAAGTCCGGCCCTTATTGCCATTCCTGTTTTTCTGCTTTTCATTTCCCTGAAAGCAATTTTAAGACAATCCAAAAGGTTGGCTGTTCCTGCGACCATTTTCATTTCACTATTAATTATCATCCAGTTGATTAATTGCCGATCTGCCATATTGAATCTTACCAGCACGATGGTTATCTATTTAATTTCGACCAATTACCTAAAAATCTGGATTTTCCTTAAAAACCAGGCAGAAAAAATCGCCAACTCATGGGAAGAATGGATTTTCGGAAAAATCAGGGTCATCAATCATGGTTTCTATGTTGGGTTTGGCGCTTTCCTTGGGGTTTTTCTCGCTGGAATTTTGGCCGGAAGCGAGTATGCCATTGCCTTGTTAGTTTTCACCTTTATCGTAAATATTTGTGCTGCACTTTGGGCACAGATCATCGAAGGATCGGCAAAGCTGAAAAGGCCTTTTGGTTACTATGGAGGAGTCGTTGGCATTGTTTTCGGAAGCATCGCCGTTTGGGGTATGGGATTCAATGTTTGGATAGTGATTGGTGTTGCATCCGTTGTTATGCCGTGGACACAAGCCATTGGACGACTTCGCTGCCTGGTAAATGGCTGTTGTCACGGGCGAAAAATCGATAATCCCCTGATCGGAATCCGCTATTTCCATCCGCGCTCAAGGGTCTGCAATATTTCGGGGCTGAAAGGGGAACTGGTACACCCGACTCAACTTTATGCCATTTTGTGGCTCACGGTTTTGGGTATTTTTTTACTGACATTGTGGGTAAAAGGCTGTTCTGCACCTATAATTTTTGGCCTGTACCTGATATTAACCAGCCTGGGCAGATTTGTGGAAGAAGCTTATCGTGGCGAGGTACAGACGCCAATTTCCGGGGGAATGCACCTCTATCAGTGGACTGCCATCATTTCGTTGATCGTCGGTATTATCATGACAACCATTCAGATTACGCCTGCAGCCATTCATCCGGGCTTTAACTGGGAATCTGTTGGCGTCGCGCTCATTAGCGGATTGTTTGTATTCTTCGCTATGGGCGTCGATTTTCCGTACTCGAACGTGCGATTTTCAAGGTTAGTATAAATTGAAAAGGAATGAGCCTCAAATTTTCGCCAATCAATTTTTCGCTTTTTGAATTTACCAGGAGGGTTTACCTGGCAGGTAGAATTTCGCTGAAAGGACTATTGTTGCTGCCATTGTACTACCTGCAGATCATTCCCATGGTTCCATTTGCCTGGCTACAGCATCTGCTGTATCGCCGTCGAATCCGGATGACCTCAATTTCAAAAGATCCAATTTTTATACTTGGTCATTACAGAAGTGGAACAACACTGTTGCAAAAATTGCTCGTGAGCGACAAGCGCTTTGGCTATCTGACCTATTATGACTCACTTTTCCCCAACTCAAATCTTCTTTTTGGAGAGAAAATGAAACGGATATTTCAATGGCTAATTGATCGCGTTAAAATTAAAAACCCATTTTTTCACGACCGTATTTTACAACTCTCTGAACCGGACGAAGAAGATGATTATCTGATGAATAAAGCTTCTGTGTACTCAGCCTACTGGGGATTAATTTTCCCCAAATGCTGGAGGCAATGGCTTAACGGAGAACCACAATTTTCGAATCAACATTATTCATCAGGATGGAAAAAAGAATATCTCAAGACGATAAAATACATCACCTTCAAAAACAAAGGGAAACAATTGGTCTTGAAAAATCCGCCAAACACGGAACGAATCCACCTGCTACTTGAACTGTTCCCGTCAGCTAAATTCATTTTTATCCACCGCAATCCTTACCACCTGTATTATTCAATTCGGAATATGTGGAAACGAGCGATTATCAATTACTACAGCGTTCAAAAAATTTCAGACGATGAACTTGACGAGTTGATTTTTAACCATTTTGATTACCTTATTGATCGCTACAAAAAAGAAAAACACTTAATTCCTGCAGGAAACCTTATCGAAATCTCCTACGAAGAATTAACCACCAAACCATTTGAAACCATCCGTAAAATCTATACAACGATTGGCCTTGACGATTTTGAATTGGCAGTAACAAGTTTAAAACAACAGTTGGAAAAGGAAAAAGAATACCGGAACTTCCAATACCAGTTTGATGACACAACGTTGAAAAAAATCGAAAAGCATTGGAAGAAATACATTGATCGCTGGAACTACAGACCGCCTCCAACTTATCAGGAAAGAAATTCATCGTTTAATGATCCGGAAACCGCTCGTTACAACATAAGAGCCAGGTAAAAATCCGGGATATTAAACACTTAGTGCCAGACGTTGCAGCTTGATATTGCTTGATTTTCGATGAGTCTTTGCGAGTATATTCTTTGAAATAATGGTCGAATCTTTCAAGCTGATCCCGATCCATATTATGCTCAAACTTAACGCAACGATCCTGCTTGTTGAGATATACCTTTAAATAAGAAACTTCGTTTTGATAAAGCGTATATTTTGGATCGTTTGTTGTCGTGTTTACGCCACTAATAAACGTAAATCCTTGTCGGTCACCATGTGCATTCTCCGTTGGATTGTATGTGATTTTTGATTTATCGGGCGTAAATTGTCAATTCATCTTGCCCGACAAGAGCGTGATTAAACGCTTCATTGACCATCCTGATTGTCGTTGAACAAGAACCAAAAACAATGGCTAAAACCAATAGCAAAAGTCCATTTTTCATGGCTGGTTGATTTTTGGGTGAACGCCATTTTCAAATACGAAATTAAGGACAGAAATGTTAAGCATTAATTTTCTATAAGTTGCCCCTAGAACCAAGTCTGTCGAATTCCCCACCAAATTATCGTGTTTGCGATATTTTTTATAGGCGACAAACAGGTGCAGAGATGTGCCCAAATGATACAACCATCACATATAAACTTAATTTACAACACTTTGCCATCCAAGTAGAATTATTGGTACGGGTTTTGTCATTACTTCAATGAAAACAATTCAATTAAAAATCAAAGCCATGAAAAAATTACTCATCATATCCGTCTTTGCACTCCTTATCTCAGCAGTGGGCACAGCCAGCGCACAATCACATCCGGATGGATATCTCGGCTTGCCCGGTGACAATCTCGATCTCTACGCAACTATGAAACTGTTTCAGGAATCAGAAACCCTTGAAGGTTTTGAGAGAAGCCTGAACGACGTAAATCTGCATATCAACAACCTCGACCTCAATGGAGACAACCTTGTCGATTACCTCATGGTCGATGACTATGTTGATGGCAATGTTCATAACATCGTTTTAAGGGATGCTTTGAACAAACACGAAACGCAGGATGTAGCAGTATTCATCGTTCAACAATTCAACGATGGGTCAGCCCAGATACAGCTCATCGGCGATGAAGCACTTTATGGCCCAAATTACATTGTTGAGCCCATTTATGCCGATAGCCAGGAAACGCCCAACCCGGGATACATTGGAAATACAGGCAGACCGGTGGTTGTGACAGTTACAAGATACGAAGTTGCTACATGGCCAGTTATCCGTTTTATCTACCGCCCCAGCTATGTTCGTTGGCAGTCATCATGGACATGGGGTTATTATCCTTCATACTGGAATCCATGGCGCCCTTTATACTGGCACACCTACTATGGTTACCAGACCCATTTCCACAACTACTATTATAAGCACTACCGTCATTGGAATCATTACCGCTACAGCCGTTACAACGACTACTATCGTAAGCATGTTCGGACATATTCTCCGAAAGTTGCCGTTAGAATAAAAGATGGAGACTACAGACACACTTATTCCCGACCTGACCTGAGACGAAACGGAGACAAGCTTTATAAACAAACAAGAAAGCAAAACTCAAGAGTCCGGGATAACTATTCGAAATCAAGAAGCAGGACATCCAGTCCCCAGTCCGTAAGTGGAAGATCAAGCTATGGTAGCAAATCAAATTCCGGAAGGAGGTCAGATTCAAATACCTTACAACAGAAGAACACAAATTCAACCGTCAATCGGGCATCCAGGAACACACGAAAATCGACAACGGTTCAACCCAGAAGATCAGCTTCTAGTTCCTCTTCTGTAAATAGAAAAACAGAAGTTTTTTCGAAACCAAAAACGACAAGAAACATCAGAACAGAAAGATCGTCAACCGTCAGGCAAAATAGCAATTCTTCGAGACGATCATCAACTGCTGTTTCGCACCAATCGATATCAAAACCAAAAGCACCCTCAAGGTCCGTAAGGTCGAAAAGCTCTTCGTCCCAACAGAAAAAACCGGTAATAAAAAGCAGAAGCTCAAAAAATAAAAGAAGTCAATCGCAACGTTCTCCCAACGAGCGATCTGGAAGAAGGTAATGCAACCGAATAAAAGAAGCCGGTCCTGTTTTGGATCGGCTTTTTTCAGCTGACTAGCTGTTGGAAGTTGCAACCTGTCTTTTTAACGTTTGCTATTTATTCTCCTTTCTTGGTTCTGTTTTTCACGCTTGCTTATTTTCCTCTTCAAACTGGTGAAGAAGCCGGGCGTATTTGCCGCCATGTTCCAACAGTTGGTTGTGGTTGCCTCGTTCAATAATCCGGCCTTCTTCCAACACCAAAATCATATCGGAATTTTTGATGGTGCTGAGCCGGTGTGCCACTGCAATAACTGTTTTTGTTGAAAAGATATTGGCGATGGCTTTTTGAATATATTGCTCGGTGATTGAATCAACAGCGCTGGTTGCCTCATCGAGAATGATCAGTTCGCTGTTGCCGGCAATGGCCCGGGCAAAAGAGATCAACTGGGCCTGTCCTTTCGAAAGATTATCGCCATTATCCTGAATGACAGACTGGTATCCACCAGGCAACTGATCGATAAAATAATTAGCATATACAAATGATGCAGCCTGTTCCACACCGCTTTGGGAAATGGAGTCACGCCCCAGCGATATGTTGAATTCAACGGTATCATTGAACATGTAAACATCCTGCTGCATAATTGAGATCGTCTCTCGAATTCGGGAGATGGGGATGTCTGCAAGCTCGGTTCCATTAATTTTGATGGATCCGCGGTACCCCGCGTATGTTTTTGACAGCAATCGAATGATGGTTGATTTGCCTGAACCTGTTGTTCCAACCAAAGCCAGCCGATCACCTTTTTCCAATTTGAATGATACATTTTTTAGTACATCCGGTGTGTCTTCTGAATAACGAAAACTGACGTCTTTAAACTCGATCTCCTGCATCGCTATTGGTTCCGGCGGTG
>DATFMO010000330.1:0-2675 GCA_035266925.1 Sunxiuqinia sp.
CATTGCTTCCCCTTGCTGAAACACCCATCGCTTTCGCCACTTCAGCCAGGCGACCGGCAGCTTCCGGCATGTTATATTCCAACACGTATGGCAACAACAAGGCATTTGAAAGACCATGCGCAATTTTGTACTCACTACCGAGCGGATAAGCCAACGCATGCACTGCCGCTGTGTTAACCGGACCAAGACACATGCCTCCATAAACACTTCCGCGTGCAACGGCCGTTCGTGCCTCCAGGTTATTTCCATCATCGCAAGCGGTTGCCAGGTGAGCACTGATCAGGCGAATTCCTTCAAGCGCCAGCACATCAGTCATCGGGTGAGCGAACTTGTTAACGTAGGCTTCGATGCAATGTGTCAGCGCATCGATTCCCGTGGCCGCCGTCACATCAGCAGGAACACCAATCGTCAACGCCGGATCAACATAAGCGCCATCCGGCATCAGGAACGGGCTGATCACACCCTTTTTGCCACCATCCGTTTCATCCAGGAAAATAGCATTCGGTGAAACCTCGCTACCTGTTCCCGAGGTGGTCGGCAAACAAGCTAAATACGTCTGACGTTCTTTGATCAGACCAATCCCAATCACTTCGCGAACATCCTGTGTATTTTTCAGCATGGCTGCAACCAGCTTGGCCACATCCATCACGCTTCCTCCGCCAATACCAACAACACTGTCAGCTTCAAATTTTCGGGCTTCTTTCAACACTCGTTCGTAATCGCCAAAAGTCGGCTCCCCTGCAATTTCAGTATTTATTTTCAATTGAATACCCTTCTGTCCAAATTCATCCAATAGCTTCACTAACTGATGAATCACAGGAGGGATCGTCATCACATATAATTTTCGAAGCCCCAACTCCGAAAAATCGCTCATAAATTGTTCAACACTGCCATCTCCAAAAACAAACCGGGCAGGTTGCTGGAATAAAATTTTATTCATTTGATTTTTTTATCAATTGCAACTGGCAATGACTCAATAACAGTCTCTTCCCAGTTGGTATAAACGATTGATACTTATGATTAACGTTTACATGCTTTCAACCTCGTTTTCAATCACCTATTAAGCACCATAGAAAAGAATAATGTAAACGTTTTCATTGCAAGGTATCTTTTTTATTTTTTATATGCAAATATTCCAATATTACCTGAAGAACAAAAGGCCATTAAACCACTCACCATACGCCAATTACATCGAAAACAAAATCTTTAATTTAGACTGAAAATTTCTCATCTTAAAAATTCAAAAATAAAGGAAGATCGCTGATCTATTTTTCACAAAAAAGAAGTCGAATTTGAATTTAACGAAAAGCAGGTTTATAACCATCTATTAAATTAATTAACAAGTCAGGAACGACTGGCCAGAAATTTGAAATATCTCGTAGAATCAATGCTTTTAATCACTCAATACCTCTTTTTTTGTTGAACTGGGAAACAAGCAATTCCATCTCTGTCCTAACAAATAAAAAAACTCGAAGGTACGTCGTACGCCACAAAAGTGCATTTCCCAATTTTTATACTACCACATGGCCAACCTGTTTTGTGTAATCGTTTTCATTGTGAATTTCTTTTTAAAATCTATATTTGTATTGACTTAAACCATTAAAAGACAGAATATCTAATCAACCAAATAAATCGGCTTGATTTCATACAGCATTGAATCCGAAGTATTTCGAAAACAATCCATTAAAATAGACACTATGCCAACTCTAAAAAACAGTTTAAAATTGAAATGGGTAGCTCTCGCTATCCTATTGTCAATAGTTGTTGTTCCGGCTTTTGCCCAGAAAACCTATAACATCATAGACTATGGAGCAGACAACCAGGGGAACCAAAAAATCACCAAGCTGATTGCCAAAGCCATTGACGATGCGAGCCAAGCGGGTGGTGGAACCGTTTATTTCCCCGCAGGAACCTACCTGACCGGGCCCATCGTTTTAAAAAGCAACATCACCATATTTATAGATGCCGGAGCGCTCATCAAATTTTCCGACGATTTTGATGACTACCTACCCATGGTAAAATCGCGCTGGGAAGGAACGACTGTTAACAACTTCTCCCCGCTTTTTTATGCTTACAAAGTCCATAATATTTCCATCATGGGGCGTGGTCATATTGACGGACAGGGTAAAAAATGGTGGGATTTTCATCACGAATTGTACTCGAAACCCAAAGATTACAAGTCGAAATGGCAACAGGAGTTTGCAAAAAATAATCCGGATGTCATTCTTCCCAACCAACCGGGCATGATCGAACGCGGCTTTTTGCGTCCACCGTTTATCCAGCCCATGTATTGCGAAAATGTGCGCATTGAAGGCATCACGATCACCAACTCGCCATTCTGGACTATCAACCCGGAATTTTGTAATAATGTAACCGTCACCAATGTGACCATTAACAACCCGATTTCACCCAACACCGATGGTATCAACCCGGAATCGTGCAGCTACGTGCATATTTCCAACTGCCACATCTCGGTGGGTGACGACTGCATCACCATCAAATCGGGAAAAGATAAGGACGGACGCCGACTGGCTGTTCCCTGCCAAAACATTACCATTACCAATTGCACGATGTTGCGTGGGCACGGTGGCGTTGTTATTGGAAGTGAAATGTCTGGTGGTGTGAAAAAAGTGACCATCTCCAATTGTGTTTTTGAAGGCACTGATCGTGGAATC
>DATFMO010000331.1:0-4123 GCA_035266925.1 Sunxiuqinia sp.
GGCGAAGGCACTGGCCGAAAAGTTTAGTTAGTTCTTGAAGAAGCATTAATGGTTTTTACTTTCAATCAAAATAAATAAAAGATATCTTTGCACCTGAAAGAAAAGAGGATGAAAGGAATTGCGGGGCGGATTTCTTGCGATAAGAAGACGTCTTTGTTACGACTTTCCGTTAAAAAGAACCAAAATGAATACTTACAAACATTCCTTTAGTATCCCTGTTATGGGACTGGGATACACCATTGATACACCCATTCGTGTTGCCCATTTGGGTATTTCATCCGTTATTTCACTAGCTGATGATATCCTGATTGAAAAAATGCGTGAATTCTACAGCGAAAAATTCGACATTCCGTATCAAAAAATCAGCTCAAAAGTAGATGATTTTCGAGCAAAAAGAATTACGGCTTACCTGAATTTAGTTGACGAATTGGTGAATAAAAAATTCAACCAGTTGCTTGACAGCTTTCAGAAAAAAGAAAGTGAACTGGAAAAATATTTCGATCTGTTACCCGATTCAAAAACGATACGGGAAAAATTCAATCAATTGCTTGACAATGCCAGCCTGAAAGATGTCAAAAACTGGTTACGTGACAACCTGATGCCAGGTAGCATTGATGTGAATATCATGACCAAGCTGGACAAGGTCAATTTCAAGAATAATGAAAAACTGCCTATCGAATTCAATGACGCCCATGCGGCTGTCCGTGGATTTGCAGAAAGCACCCTCAACTCATCATTGGTACTTTCCGCCGGCATGCACCCTCGCCTGTACAGCTACCTCGAAAATTTTGGCAACTTTTTCCCTGATGAAAACGGCAATTTGCAAAAGAAAATCATTCTGAAGGTAAGTGATTACCGTTCGGCCATGGTTCAAGGCAAGTTCCTCGCCAAGAAAGGAATTTGGGTTTCTGAGTTCCGGGTTGAATCAGGCTTGAATTGTGGCGGACACGCTTTTGCAACACAAGGTTATTTACTGGGCCCAATCCTTAATGAATTTAAGGAAAAGCGGGAGGAGCTTCTGAACGATACATTCAAAGTTTACCAAGCCAGCTTGAAGGAGAAAGGGATTGAGCTAAATGAAGCACCTGAAATGAAAATCACCGCGCAAGGTGGAGTTGGAACAAGTGAAGAGCATCAGCTGCTTTTAGACGAATTCAATTTGGACAGTATTGGCTGGGGAAGCCCATTTATGTTGGTGCCTGAGGCGTGTAAAATTGAAGAGAAAAGCCTTGAGTTACTTAAAAATGGCGATGAAGATGATTTTTATTTAAGTGATGCCTCACCATTGGGCGTTCACTTCAACAATATTCGGGGAGCAAGCCAACAAGACGAAATCAATCGACGTTTGACGACAGGTAAACCTGGTTTCCCTTGTACCAAACGGTTTTTGGTTTTCAATACAGAATACACGGATGAACCAATTTGCACGGCATCAAAACAGTATTTGACCAAAAAGTTGAAAGAAGTTGAAGAATCTCCTCTTTCAGACGAGGATAAACAACAGCATATCAATCTTCTGACCCAAAAAGAATGTCTTTGTGTGGGCTTGGCCAATTCAACCTATCTGGCCAACGGCATTGAACCCGACAGCAAAAGGGCAGGAATTACAATCTGTCCAGGGCCAAACCTGGCCTACTTTAAAAACATCGTTTCATTGAAAGAAATGGTTAGCCACATCTATGGGAAAGTCAATCTTCTGAACGGTGTGAATCGCCCGAACCTGTTCATAAAGGAACTGAAAATGTACGTTGAATACCTAGAAAAACAGCTTGAAAAAGTACAGGCAGAACAGGATAAAAAACAATTGATTTATTTCCGAAAGTTCAAACAAAACCTGGAAGAAGGGATCAACTATTACCGGTTTTTTTTCAGCAAACATGAGCATAAACTTCAGGAAATGAAACAAGATGTTTCTGCTCAACTGGAAGGTATTACAAAAAAATTAGAAGCTATCAGTATCTAGCAGTTGGGTAACTGATTTTTGCTACTTAATACTCGATTTTAGATAAAAGAATTTTGAGACGGCGGTTTTTGATCGCCGTCTTTTTTTGCTTAAAACGAATTGATTAATTCATCTTTTGACTTACAACAACTTCCATTCGCGGGTAATAAAATACGTCACGATCAAGGCCGAACAAATATCCGAGATTGGCATTGAGATCCAGATTCCGGTCAGTTCCAGGAAATTCGGAAGAATGAAAAGCAAGGGTATTAAAACAATGACCTGCCTCAACAACGTCAACAAGGTGGCAATTTTGGCTTTACCGACTGATTGAAAAAAGTTACCGACCACCACCTGGAAACCAACAATGGGCAGGGCCAACATGCCCAACCTCAACCCTTGCTTTCCCAATGTCAGCAACTGCGGATTCGTGCTATTAAAAAGGCGAACAATTTCGCCGGGAAACGCTTGTACAATGATAAACGCACCAATTGAAATCACAGAAGCTGCAATCATCGAAAGTCGCAAGGTTTCTTTCACCCGGTGTCCGGCCTTCGCTCCAAAATTGAACCCGATAATTGGCTGCGATGCCATATTGATTGCCACGATAGCCATGATAATTAAGGTGATGACCGAGTTGACAATTCCCATAGCGCCGACCGCCAAATCACCACCAAACTGAATCAACTTCGTATTGATCAGAGCCTGTACTGCAGAATTGGCTGTTTGCATAAAAAACGGTGCCATGCCAATGACCAAAATCTCTTTGATGATGTCCCAATCAAGTTTGAAATACCGAGCCCGAATTTTGACAACCGATCGTTCACTTTTAAAATGAAAAAGCACCCAGACAGACAACGCAATCATTGACAAAACAGTGGCATACGCTGCTCCTTTTACTCCCAGATCGAAGACGAAAATAAAAAGCGGATCGAGCAGCATGTTCAGGCCGGCACTGAGTAGCATGGAATACATGGCAATGCGGGCGTTTCCTTCACTCCGGATGACATTATTCAGGGAGAATCCAACGACTTGAAAAACGACACCTAGCAAAATGATGTTCAGATAATCATTGGCATAACCAACCGTTTCCTGTGTTGCGCCGAACATTTCCAGCATCGGGCGTTTAATCAGAAAGCCAATTGCCATAATCAGGCCTGAAACCAATATCATCAACATAAAGCTGTTCCCCAAAACATGCTCAGCTTTTTGCAGGTTTCGCCGTCCCATGTTGATGGAAACCAAAACGCCAGCGCCAATACCAATCAGCATTCCAAATGCCATCATAATGAGCATTACCGGGAAAATCACAGAAACAGCACTCAGCGCTACCGCACTCACCCCCTGGCCAATAAAAATTCGATCGACTATATTGTACAACGCGTTGACGAAAACGCCAATGAAAGCGGGAATAAAATATTTCAGCATCAGGCGTGGGATATGACTTTCGCCCAACTCTTTTGTTTTGTCCATCTTCTAAGATTATCCTCAAAAGTAAGAATTCGATTTAACAATTCTATCCGGTCAAGGTTCTCTTTATTAATCTTGAAATATTAACTTTGCGGCGAAATTGAACGACCATGACAACAGAAAACACATCAAAAATTAACAAGGGAACAGTCAATCGACTAAACTCGGCTGATTCTGAGGTAGCGATCAAGACCATCAACGAACTGGGAGATAAAGGCAACGCAGCATACGTTCCGGTATTGGTTGAATTGTTGCATTCGACAGACAATGCCGAAATCAAAAAACGAATTGCGAGACTACTGAGTACGTTAAAGCACAGTGACGCCATTCCATTGATCATTGATGCCATCGAGAATAAAAAATACGCCAATGAATTAAAATATTTGGTTTCAGCCTGTTGGGAAAATGGAATGGATTACAGCAAGCATCTGTCATTGTTCATTGATTTGGTGATTGAGCAGGAATTCTTGGTTGCTTTTGAAGCTTACACGGTGATCACCAATATGACCGGCCGGATTTCACAGCAAATTGCGGATCAGGAAAGTCGGAAACTGAAAGAAGCCATGATCCAGACAGACAACCAGAAAAAGGAGCTTTTCCATGATTTACTGGATTTCCTGCCTCATTTCGAACGTGGTATTGAATCCCAATTCCAATAATCGTTAATGTCAGCTTGTAAAAGACAATAACCCGACTTTTCTTTATTCAACA
>DATFMO010000332.1:0-5775 GCA_035266925.1 Sunxiuqinia sp.
TTTCCCGCAGGATGAAATTTCATTGTTTTAGAATTTAAATCAAGTTACAGGAATTGAATTATCATTCCAAGCATCCTGATTGATCGTCGCAAAAATAACTAAATAAATTTGAGAATTGTTGGGATGTTTGTTTCTCCTTCAAAACATTGAATTGCTAGTCAAGTCAGACGAACAGTTTTAAATAAAGAATGACAGAAGGGATAGCGAATAACAGGGAGTCAAAACGGTCGAGCATTCCTCCATGACCGGGAAGCAGTTGACCACTGTCTTTCAACTTGAATTGTCTTTTTAACAGGGATTCGGTTAAATCGCCGTAGGTGGCTGTCACCACAGTAATGAACCCGATTATTATCCAGTGGATGGATGCGATTTCGGGTTGAAAATAATGACCAATGACCCATGCCATTACAATCGCTGACAATCCTCCTCCAATAGCTCCTTCCCATGATTTCTTTGGAGATATACGCTCGAATAAACGGTGTTTCCCAAAGCTCATCCCAAACAAGTAGGCGCAGGAGTCGTAGGTCCAAATGATGGCGAAAAGCGCCAGTAACAAGGATGGATCGTATCGATGATGGAGATTGAATACCAACAGATTGGTCATGCTAATTGGTAAGGCTACATACATCAATCCCAGGATACCGGTAGCCATATTCTCGAAAGGTTTTTCCCGTTTCCGGTACATTTCTGCAATAAACATGAGAAGTAAAAATGGAATCAACCCAAAATAATAGGAATCGGGCAAAATGCCGGATCCAATCAGCGTGAAGGTGATAAAAAACAATGATCCAATACCCAAGCTGAAAAAGTGATTGGGTGAAATTGTTGATTCTTTAAATAGATTGAGGAATTCGCGTAAAGTACCAATAAGTACGAGTAGAAACACAAGGGCAAAGGAGTACTCACTTAGTAAAAGACTGCCAATGATAATGGCGACAAATGCGATTCCCGTAAGTGACCGGACAAACAGATTTTTCAACGTTTGAGTTTTTTTAGAATTTTTTCTGCTTGCTTTTGGTTGTCTTTGTGTACATACAACTCACTATTTCCAATGCTGGGAATGACTGAATCATGCTGATTCAATACAAATGATTCAATGCCATTTTCATCCAACAATTCCTGGGCAATTTGTATTTGATAATCTTTGTCAGAACTATAAATTGAAACCAAATCTTTTTCCATGGTTGACTTTTAAAAAGGTTCATCAGTTAAAAGTACAAATAATTTCTTAGGCCCATGCATTCCCATTACCAATGTTTTTTCGATGTCTGCCGTCCTGCTTGGACCGGTAATATTGGTGATTGAGCTCGGTAGACGATTGGGATACTTCTTTTCAAGTTCTATCAATGCATCATCCAAATAGCTTACAACCTGACTTTTATGGGCGACAATAAGGTGTGTTTCCTGGAAAACATTCATCCTTCGACCTGAAGAGCCTGCTGAGCTTACAAGAATAGAGCCGAGGTGAGCTACTAAAAACTCACAGGATGTGATTCCAACATCAACATGCTGCAAATCTCCCATAGATGATTGAAAGTCCACCTGGCTTTTTAATGCTTCCTGCAACACTGGCTCCAGGCAAACGATGTTGCCTAGTTTCTCTGAAATGACCAACTTTTTCAGTTCAGCAACCGCTTTGCTTAAATTTTTCACCCGGATGACAGTTCCGCCAACCAATTCAAGGTTAGCCTGAAAACTGTCCGTTAGTTTTTTACTCGGTGCGTGGTAAATGGCAGATGAAAAATCGGGGCGAACCATTTTTCGGTCGCCCCTCTTATCTTTTGCTTCTTGAAGTCGTTTCAGTATGTTCTCTCTCGATGAACCCATGATGAATTTTCTTAAGCCGAAGCTGGCTTGTCCTGAGGTTCTTCTTGTTCAGGTTCTTTTTTCTCGTTATTTTCTTCCGGCTTTTCCATGATTGTTTGTGATTCAGCCGTCAATTCTTCACGAACCCATGGACGTTTGCCAAAGATTTTTTCCAGGTCTTCACCAAAAATAACCTCTTTGTCCAGCAAGCGTTCAGCCAGTTTTTTGTGTCCTTCCTGGTTGTCTCTCAGGACTTGCAACGCCCGGTCATATTGAGAATCGATCAGTGCTTTGGCTTCTTCATCAATCAATTCCGCTGTTTTTTCGCTGTATGGTTTGGTAAATCCATAGTCGCTTTGACCGGTTGAATCATAGAAGCTAACATTTCCAACTTTTGGACTCATGCCAAAGATGCTGATCATCGCATACGATTGCTTGGTCACTTTCTCCAGGTCATTTTGCGCTCCCGAAGAAATGTTTCCAAAGACAAGTTCTTCAGCAGCACGACCGCCAAGCGTTGAACACAATTCATCCAAAAATTGCTCCTTAGTTGTTATGGAACGTTCTTCGGGTAAGTACCAGGCAGCACCAAGCGCTTTCCCTCGCGGAACGATCGTTACTTTTACCAGCGGATGTGCATGTTCCAATAGCCAGCTTATTGTCGCATGGCCGGCTTCATGGTAGGCTATGCGCTCTTTCTCATCTTTTGAGATGATTTTATTTTTCTTTTCAAGACCACCAATAATACGGTCAACTGCGTCCAGGAAATCCTGGCGGGTCACTTTATCCCTGTTTCTGCGGGCAGCGATCAAAGCTGCCTCGTTACATACGTTGGCAATATCAGCACCTGAGAATCCAGGAGTTTGTTTGGACAAAAATTCAGGTTTAACTTCGTCGGCCAATTTGATTGGACGCAAATGCACTTTAAAGATTTCACATCGTTCATTCAGGTCAGGCAGTTCCACATGGATCTGACGGTCAAAACGTCCGGCACGCATCAAGGCGCGATCGAGGATATCTGCACGGTTGGTTGCAGCCAGAATAATTACCCCGGAGTTTGTATCAAAACCATCCATTTCAGTCAACAGTTGGTTTAAGGTATTTTCACGCTCGTCGTTCGATCCCATATTCGGGTTCCGCCCACGAGCACGCCCAATGGCGTCAATCTCGTCAATGAAAACAATACAAGGCGCTTTTTCCTTGGCTTGCTTAAACAAGTCACGAACGCGGGAAGCACCTACGCCAACAAACATTTCTACAAAGTCAGATCCTGACATTGAGAAGAATGGAACGTTTGCTTCTCCAGCGACTGCTTTGGCCAACAGGGTTTTACCAGTTCCCGGAGGACCAACCAATAGCGCTCCTTTCGGAATTTTACCTCCCAGTTTGGTGTATTTTGCCGGGCTCTTCAGGAACTCGACAACTTCTTCCACTTCCTGCTTGGCTTCGGCTAATCCAGCAACATCTTTAAATGTTGTACTTACCCGAGAGTCTTTGTCGAATATTTTAGCCTGCGATTTACCAACACTAAATATGTTTCCGGCTCCACCGCCACCTCCGGCTCCTTTGCTCATCCGGCGGAAAATCCACCACCAAATAGCAATAATAATGAGGAATGGTAGGATCCAGCTAATAATTTCGCTAAAGTAGTTGTGGACTGTTTCGTATTCAATCGGGACTCGCTGGTCCTCACTGAATTTCGCCTGTGCATCCTTCATTTGTTCTACAAAGGAATCGACTGAACCAATATTAAAAACAAACTGAGGTCCGAATTTCGAGGGGGCTCCAAAGCCGGAGTTTAACTTGTCTTTGTATTTATCGTAACTACTTTCTTTCAGGTATATTTGAGCTTCTTCCTTGTTCACCACGACAATCTTGGAAATATCGTGATTAGCCAGCATGGTCGTTTTTACTTCCTGCCAACTTGTTTTTACAGGGCCTCCTCCAAAACTGAAATACTGAATGGCCAGGAAGATGACAATGACAATTCCATAGATCCAGTAAGGGTTAAATTTGGGAGGTTTACCCCCGGGTTTAAATCCGGGAATAGTTGTCCGCTGTTTATTTTTCTTGTTGTTTTCCGTCATTTCTCTAAATTTCTATATTAATTTCTTCAATGGGTGCGTCAGCCCATAGGTTTTCCAGATCATAAAACTCGCGCGAAGCTTTTTGAAAGACGTGTACCATAATGTCGGCATAATCCAAAAGGATCCAGATTGAGTTTTCGTACCCGTCTTTATGCCATGCTTTTTCGCCAATCATCTCTTCTACTGTGTTTTCCACCGAGTGAGCGATGGCGTCAACTTGTGTGTTCGAGTTCCCATGGCAAATAATGAAATAGTTACATTCTGAGTGATTAATTTTTGTCAAGTCAATTTTTACGATGTCCATTCCCTTCACGCGCTGTATTCCTTCCAGAATGGCATTTATTAATTGTTCACTATCTTTCCCTTTTGGTGTTTCTTGCATAGATTAATATTAGAACTACAAAGATAAATTTTTTCGTTTATTTTGACTATTTTACTTTTATCAGGTAATAACCTGAAAATAAAAAAAATAGTTTAGCTCAAACCTGTAAAAAAATAAAAATAAATGTCTCAACATATCGGCGAAACTATCATTTATATTGAGAGTACCAAAAGTACCAATAACTATGCCAGTGAGCAAGTGCGTGAAAATGAAGTGGAAGGAGGGACTGTCTTTTTGACATACAACCAGACAGCGGGGCGTGGGCAGCTTGCCAATACCTGGGAAAGTGAACCTGAAAGGAACCTCACATTTTCGATTTTTATACGTCCCGATTTTCTTGAAATTGCCAGACAATTTATGCTTTCAAAGGTTGTTTGCTTCGGGTTGCAGCAATTTCTTTCCCGGTATGTTGATCGTGTGACAATTAAATGGCCAAACGATATCTATGTTGGGGATCGAAAAATATGTGGCATATTGATTGAAAATGCGGTGATGAATGGAAAAATTACACAATCAATTATAGGAGTGGGATTGAATGTAAACCAAACCGAATTTTTATCAAACGCTCCCAACCCGGTGTCACTGAAAATGCTCACTGGTCGTAAACATGATTTAAAAGAATTGATTTCCGAATTATTGGAAACGGTCGATCATTCTTATCGGAAATTGGCCAACGGGCAGTTCAAGGCCATTGACAAAGGTTTTCTGAACAACCTTTACCATTTTCAAAGTTGGCATTCGTACAAAGACAAGGACCATAGCTATACCGGGAAAATTGTTGGCGTGAATTCAATTGGACAACTTCGGATTCAGGAAAAGGATGGTCCAGTTTGGGAATATCATTTTAAAGAGGTGGAGTATCTTTAAGAAATACCAAACATTATTTAATAATTGGTTCCGTTTTGTGAATTTTTAAAATAACAAAGTTAAATTCACGTTGTTGTTTAATTATCGCACCTCATAGAATTGGCGACAAAAAATTACATCCAATGAATAAAATAGTTAAATTACTTTTTGTAGGATTGATCGTGAGTTTTGTTTTTTATTCCTGCAGTAAAAATAATGATTCGGTTGTTCCGGAAACCACGACGGATACGACATCAACTTCAGGAACAAACTCAATTTCTGCTGATACAATTGCTATTAACAAATGGATCAGCGAGTCTATGATCCAGGTCTATTTGTGGAATGACCTGATCCCGAAAGTCAATTATCAAAAGGAACCAAACCCGACAGCTTTTTTTTATAAAATGTTGAATAAGCCGATTGACAGGTGGTCGTTTATTACCAATGACTATGCATCGTTAAATGCCGAGTTTAGTGGAGTTCCTGAAACAATGGGATACGATCCAGCATTTTACCGGTACAGCAATAGTGACAAAAGTGTTTTTATTGTGATTGATTACGTTTATCCCGGATCACCCGCTGCAGAAGCCGGGTTGAAGCGAGGCGATATTATTGTATCAATTAACAACAATCCCCTTAACACGTCAAACTATT
>DATFMO010000333.1:0-2441 GCA_035266925.1 Sunxiuqinia sp.
GTTGCGGCCAGCGCTGTTGATAAGGCCTGGTAGTGACGGAGTTGTCCTTCTTCATCCGGATCATCATATTTGCCGCGTAAAATCTGGATGGCGTGGCCTATGTATTTGATGGGCGCGAGTCGCGACAGTAGTAAAAAATAAAAGCCGCCGCCCAATAATAAAATCAGAAGTGGCGTTCCCCATATAAAATTTGCCGCGTCGATGATAAATTGTCCGAGTGCTTTCAACTAGTAATTTTTTATGAATGTTCTAATATAGAAAATCTAATTTACTCTCTGTGCCGAAAATACCGATTGATGTCAACTTCGGAATCGAGCTGGCTGTTGCCGACTAAAAAGTTGACAAACTGCCGGGCAAAATAGGGGCCAAGCATCGTTCCTTTCGACCCCAATCCGTTGAAAATACCGATTTGCTGATGACCAGGATGGAGACCGATCACAGGCCGTCGATCGTGTGTTGTTGGCCGGATACCGGCTTGGTGATCGACAATGTGGTATTTGTCAGTAAATATCTTTTCGAGCTTTTTCTGTAATTCGATGCGAGCCTCTTCGGTCGTTTCAGTGGATAAATTGTGCCAGTCGTATGTTGCTCCCAAACGATAATATTGATTCCCCTCAGGCATCAAAAATATCGCCTTATTCAGAATGAAGTGCTCATTGTAGCTTTCAGCCTGTACGCGCAATACTTCTCCCTTGGTATGTTTGAACCGAATATCCTGGAAAAACGGATTTTTGGAAGCCGAATGACCTTCACAGAAAATTACTTTTTGGGCTGAAATGGTTCGATACGTGATTCCATCTTCGGAACGCTGGAGTTGGGCAAAATCAAATTCTTCCTCACGGAGAATCCCCTTATTCGCGAGATGGGTCTTCATTTTGTTTACCAGCAATTTCAGATCGACCCGGCCACTGGTTGCAACTGTTCCCGCCCCAAATTCAGCATGAACAAAAGAATTATTGAGCGCTTCGGTGTTTGGGGTGATGTAGGGATACAATTCGTTCTCTGTGTACTTCTGCTTCCAGAAATCGCTATCACCTTTGCCCACCACTTTTTTGATGGGCATCGGATAAAACAACTTGACATTGAGGAATTTTTCAAGTTCTGTGTAAGTTTTCAGCAGGTGAGGATACAGTTCATCAATCAACCAACTCTTGGTCATACGACGGAAGACGACTGGGTTGACAACACCTGCTGCCACGTCCGATGCTTTTGGTTTGTTCGGGTTGTCAATAACCAAAAATGAATGACCCGCCCGATGCATTTCATACGCCAGCAGGCTCCCGGCCAAACCTTGTCCAACAATGAGGTAATCAACTTTCATTGTTGAATATGACAGTAAAAAATGTGAAATGTTCAATGAAAGATGGTCGTTTGAACAATATCAAAACAAATATCACGGTCACAACATGTCGTGACCCTGCCTGTCCGACCAGGTTGAACGTGTTCCCATTTTGAGGAGAACTGAGCTACTCGGCTAAGGGCACGGTATGCCGTGGCCGGGAGTTACATTTTATTCTGCATCAAGATGTTGCCTGTCTGAAAGTTTGGTCACGTAGTGTGGAATACTAGTTGTAAAGATTCTTCATGCTTAGGCAACTTGTGCATTTTGTCAAAACGAAAGCGGTTGTATTCCATCGTTTCCAATTGTCTTCCACTGTTTTCGACCTTACTGAGAAAAAAGAGGATGTTGAGTTGGACGGATTTGAATTCAAAACGCATGAGAAACCGGTCGCTAAAGCTCAACTTCAATTAAAACAGGAAGATGGTCTGAAGGGTAGCGATGATCGTAGCTGTCAGTCAGCACACCGTATTTTTTGACTTCAATTTTCCCTTGTACAAAAAAGTAGTCCAGTCGCTTTTTTAAATCATTGTCGATGTTGAATCCGCTATGTGTGCCCACAGGGCCGTATGGCGCTTCTTGCGTTACTTTCCGGCTATCGAAGAAAACGTTTTCAAGTCGTTCAATAGGCTTGGTGTCCGGCGTCATGTTAAAGTCGCCCATTAGGATTACCGGATCATTTTTCGTGTTCAGCGAATCGATTTTTTGCATGATTAATTTGACGGAGTTCGCTTGTGCCTCCAGGCTGATCTGGTCCAATTGGGTATTGAAAATCCAGAATGAGCGGCGTTTGTCGTAGTCTTCCAACCATACATAGGTGCAAATATGGTTGCTCGCTGCCTCCCAGCCCCGACTGGGAATGTTTGGTGTTTCAGACAGCCAGAACCACCCCTGTTTTTTGAGCTGGAATTTCCGACTATCATAAAAAATAGGTGCATATTCACCCAAAACTCTTCCGTCCATCTGTCCAACACCAACATGATCGTAGCGCGGTAGCTGCAAGGACACGTCTGTGAGCTGCTTGTAAAAAGCTTCCTGAAGGCCAAATATGTCAGGTTCGTGGAACCGCAGCAAGTCGCACACATGCATTTTTCGATTGGAC
>DATFMO010000334.1:0-6157 GCA_035266925.1 Sunxiuqinia sp.
TCGATAATCAGAGCTGGCAAGATCGTATCGCCGTACCAAAGCCAGGAATCAATGACTGAGGAACCTTGAGGAAGTTTGAAATCATAAACAACTTCCAGTGTGTCTGTATCTGCAAAGAAATTATTGCCTTTCGCTGAAAAAGTCAGTTCCCATTCCACTTTTGTGAAAAGTCCCTGGGGCTCGTAAGTAATTTTTGTTTGTTCAATGGTACCTTGTCCGCTGCCCCAATTTTGTGGGTTGTTCACCCGGAGGTATTGTCCAAAGCCTAAATTGGCGATTAATAAAAAGAATAGGGTAGGTAAAAGTGTTTTCATGGTGGTAAGGTTTTTTAAAGTGAAATTTTAAAATACAATTTACGAATGAATTTTGGAGGCAGCAAAATTTATGATATGTTCTGAATCTGGTTTCTGGAGTTTGTAATCGGTCTAACATGTCTCAATGTTGTTGCTCAAAAAAAAGGGCTCCACAGTTTGTGAAACCCTTAATCAGGAAAGGCTGTTTTATTACATTAAATGATAAGTCAGACTGAAATAGAAACTTCGTCCCGGCGAATAGATCGGTCGGGTGTCTGCACTTCGCACTGAGCGTGCTAAATGCTCATAGTAAGCTTCGTTGAATATGTTTTTTACCGAAACTGAAAAACTGAATCCTCGAATGATTTTACAGGAAGTATTTAGATCAACAACATTAAATGCCGGCGATTTTGTTTCTCCATAAGACTTCGCGATCCGGTTTTGTGCAAAAGCATGTCTAAAGCTGGCTTCGACTTGTAACTTATGTTTGACAAAAGAACCAATCAGGCGATAGCGAAATTCCATTGGAGGAATTTCCGGGAGCGGCTCTTTGGTTGTGGTATTTTGTCCGTATGTGTAGGCAAGCTCAGCCCGGTGCTGAAAAAGCGGCCCTAAAATTTGTTGCCAGCTGGCCTCAAACCCAGCGTGAACAGCGTGGGCAACATTTACATACTGGCGAACGCCGGTTGACATCGACATGACCGGACTCAGGTCGCTCCTGATCCTGGACGAAATATAGTTATGGATGTAGGCGGCAAACAGGTCAATATTGATCGCTGTTTTCTCGGTTTTGTAGTTGAAAATCAAATCCGATTGATTGTTCGTTTCCGGTTTTAATTGCGGGTTTCCAATCAGCTCGTAAGGATCAATTCCAACGGGGAAATAATTGATGTAGCGTTCAGACATGCTTCCACTTCGTTGCGCGGAGCCCAACCAAAGACCGAGGGACATCTTTTGCCCCAGCATTTTGGTACCACCCAAGCTAAACGCAGGGTTCAAATAGTTGGAAGTCATTTTTGAATACAGGCTGGCAAAATTGGAATCCGGGTCTTGGGCTTCCGCATGATTGTACTCCATTCGGCCACTAAAAACCAACGAGTAACTTTCACGTTGAAAATGGTACTCTGCAAACAACCCGTTTTTGCTAATCAAGGCGTCCTGCCATATGTTGTCGTGAAATGTTTTGCCAGCCATTGGTCCCATTAGCATGCTGCGTGTACGTGTTCCTGATACATTTTGAACATGCATATCTGTACCGACCACTAAATGATCTCTTGAAAAGTCAAAGCGAAGTTCCGTGCGTCCTCCTTCGTCATTTGATTTCACGGACGAACTGGCATCTACCATTCTGGGCATCATCATTTTGTCCTTGTTGTCCATTAAATGGTCAACCCAGCTTGTGTATAGAGCGGTTTTCCAAGATGACAAAGCACTTTTAGTGAACGTGGCTTCATGCTTCAGATTGAGTAACCAGGCGCTACTGTTTCTTGAATCCATGGCCAGCGACGGAAAATCGATATCTTTCGCATGGTTGTGTGAGACGTTCAAAAGGAGTTGTTGGTTTGGAGTCAGTTTTAACCCAAGGTTGCCACCAGCGTTTGAACGGTAAAAATGAGCCGGAATTTTCACGCCATCACCATCCGTGTAATCGTTCCCTGATGACAGAGCTCCAAACAAACTGAAATCAATCGCCTTTGCGTTTAGCTTGGCCAAACCTTCTGTCCGGTTGATCTGCCCGTTTGTTTCGTAGCTACTTCCCAAGCGACCATGAAACTTGGGTTTTTTACTGAACTGAAGCGGAGCGCTTTTGAAATTAATAGTGCCGCCGAATGCATTGCCATAGCGTAAGCTGTATGGGCCCTTCAATATTTCGGCCTGTGAAACCATGTTGACAGGTACTTGGCTAGTGCCCGGATCCATACGGCTGGGGCAACTTGCTGTTGCCCCAGGGAGGCCATCGATTACCACATTGATTTGATCGAATTTGAAACCCCGCAACACGGGATCAAAACCATACGAGCCACTCCTTCGGATACTCGATATTGAACTGAAATCATTTAGAATTTGTCCGGCATCGTAGGCCAGTTTATCTTGTTCCTGGAAAGTCTTTTTTTCGTGCTCACCAACGCTGGGGTGAATGCTGATAAGAGTGACCGGCTGCAACAGATGTGAATGCGGAACGAGCATTAATTGCCCATCTTGTAGCGCCTGTAAAACTTCTTTCGGCGAAAATTTTTGTTTCCCAAACTGCAAGTGTGCAATGGTCAAGTTTTGTTCGGGTTGAAAATGAATGGGAATTTCTCCTTCTGTTGAGGAAATTCCCTGTTGATTGGCATACGCGTAATTGGCGTTTTTGATAGGCTGATTGGTTTCCTGGTTTACCAGTTTTATCGTTTGTACTTGTGCATGAGCTTTTATTGCAATACCTGACATCACCAGAAATACAACCAAAACCATTCGTATCTTCATTGATTGGACGAATAATCTCATTTTAAATGCATTATAAAGTTGAAAATGTGTTTTAGTACTGAATAGTGGACTAAAACGAAACAGGAAATTAAGAATATCAGGCTAAGGCCTTAGGCGGGCGGAAGAATGATTTGGCCAGGAGAACGCCGGTGTCAATAACTTCTGGTGTGATTATCTTATATGATTTTGATCGATTAAAGAAAACTATTTTTTTAGACGTGCTGAAAAATTGAATCTCTTGTTTTTTGTTGTCCGATTGTGGGTTTTCTTGTTTTTGTTCCTCGTTTGTTTTCAATCTTTTTTTCAACTGGCAACATCCGTGACAAGAGGAATGTGGATTGTCTCTGTTCACACACAGATTTTTCGCAATGTAATCCTGGTTAATCTTGAATGAGATATAAATTCCCAACTCTGAAAATAAATGCAGAGTAATCCCAAAAATGATTAAAATGGATAAGACTTGTCTCATACAAAATTGTCGCTGTTTAGAAATGCAGCTTATTTGTACTCTCAAGACAAAAAATCAAGTGATTTGTTCAGGAAGAATTTGTCGATGATCTTTCAACGTTGAAGCCGTTATTTGTCAACGGCTACCTTCAGCCATTTTTCGGCGTCTTCGACCTCCATGAATGTCTTCATCTTAATTCGGGCAAAGCTCACCAAAATACTTGTCAGATGCCCCAAACTGTACATTTTTTGATTACAGACCAGCGCTATTTGAGCATCTTTCAAATCTTTTCTCATGCCTTTTAAATGATCGCTTAGAATCTTAAACTCTTCATTGCTGGGGTGGTAGTCAATTAATCGCAGGTCAACGATGAAAGAGTTGTAATTGGGGAATTCCGGGTCGTTGATCACATTATTCATAAGCTTAATTGACTGACTGAAGTCAACAGCTCCTTTTGCTGAAATTTGACATAATTTCTGAGCCTCAGCGAAGTTGTATTGAAAATAACCGGGTTGAGATAGACTGACCATCGTTTTGTCGATTTTAGTTAATTACAATAATAGTAAAATTTCGTGTATGGCCCGGGAATTTTTTTTGTTTTCAACGATACATCGTATTTTTGGCGTTCACCACTAATTCATGTACACAAAAGAAGAAGCCAAACAATTACGTGAAAAATTCTGGAGTCTATTTGGAAAGCGCTGTGAACTGGTACCCGATTTGAGAGATAAAAAGAAAAAATGGGTATTGTATGACACCAAGATTCCCGGTTTGGATTTAAAGTTCGAAGTGGATCGCGAAGCTGCAAGGGTAATGATCGAAGTGAATCACCGGAGCGAAAACAGGCGTTTGGAAATCTATGAAAAGCTTGAAAAGTACAAACCCATTTTAGAAGAAGGATTTCCTGACGGCTTGCAATGGGATTTTTTATATACCCGTGAGAGCGGGGCCGAAGTATGCCGCATATTCATTGAACGAAAAGGATTCGACATTCATCGACAAAATCAGTGGCCGGACATCTATAATTTCATGATTGATAATATGCTAAAGCTAGAATGTAACTTGATGGATGTCCGGGATTCGTTGAAAGAAGAGTTAAAGCCATAAATTAAATCGAATTTTGCGAAGCATTGTGTCAATACAAATATTTCCATAGTTTTATATCTTTTTATTTTGGATTGAATAAATGGTTTTACTCATGAATCAGGAATTGGGAAAGCGGATTCGCAAAGGAGATATGAAAGCGTTTGACCTTCTTTATGATCAATATAGCCAACGTTTGTACGGTTTTGCTTTTTCGATGCTTAAGAACAAGGAAGATGCGAAAGAGATTATTCAGGAAACATTCCTAAAGCTTTGGAATAAACGGACGACTATTGACAGTTCCTATTCATTGAAGTCATTTTTGTTTTCTATTACTTACAATATTACCATCGATTTGCTTCGAAAACGGGCAAAAGATGTCGATTTCCAAAACCAACTGAAACATTATTTTGACGGAGAAGGAGCAAGAACGGACGAATTAGTCATTTTCAATGAGTTGAATGAAAACCTGAGCCGGCTGATTGGCGAATTACCCGAACAGCGCCGGAAAGTTTACATGATGAGCCGCGAGGAAGGAATGACTCATAAGGAGATTGCCACCAGGCTGGGGATTTCGGTTAAAACCGTCGAGAACCACATCAACCTCACATTAAAATACATCCGCAAAAAGCTGGGATCAAATAGCTTATTTGTACTTCTTTTTATTGCGCTATTTGTCTGATATTTAGTGCTCTTTCAGGTATTTTTTGAAAAAAGTGAAATTTTCATTGGGGGATGGCAAGTGCTTTTTCGTATTACTTTTTGTTGAGGCAATCGGGAACCTAAAAAGAAGTTTGCCTGGCCAATAAAGAATCAATTTATTCATACTATGACAAAGGAAAATAAAATAGCTGATCTGGTTCGTAAATACTTGGAGGATAAGTGCGACGAAGCGGAGCTGGATGAGTTGTTTCAACTATTTCAGGAAGAACATTATCAGCAACATATTGAAACACTATTGTTCGAATATTGGCAGCGAAATCCTTCATTTCAGCAAAAAATTGCCAAACATGAACTTGATGATATGCTGGATTCGATTCATCACCAGATTAACCTTCAAAAGTCCTCCACCGAAACAGGAATTCGAAGGCTCACGGGTTACCTGGTGCGTGCGGCTGCCATTCTGTTCATTCCCTTGCTGATTGGAACGATCTGGTATGCCAATCGAAACATGGCTTATGAATCGTCAGATGACATGATTTCGCTGGAAACACCTATGGGCTCCAAGTTAAAGACCACCCTCCCGGATGGCACTGAGGTCTGGCAAAATGCAGGAACAACGATTCGCTATCCGGCACATTTTACGCGGGCTAACCGCCAGGTTTATTTGAGCGGTGAAGCTTATTTCCATGTTTCTTCTGACAAGCAACATCCTTTTTACGTGAAAACAACCGATGGTACGGTTATGGTAACCGGTACCCGTTTTGATGTTTCAGCCTTCCCGGACGATAATTTTTCGTCGGTCGTGCTCGAAGAAGGAAAAGTATCTTATACGCCCGCCAACAAAAAGTACAAACAACAATTTCTCAAACCTGATGAGCAGGTGCTTTACATGAAAGAATCTGAAAAATTGATCAAGCACCCTGCGGATGTAGAAAAATATACTTCCTGGATTAACGGGAAGCTGATTTTTAGAAATGACCCGCTCGAGGTGGTCGTTAAACGGTTGGAACGGTGGTACAACGCCGATATTGTCCTAAACGATCCGGATGGAACGCTGGCCAGGCACCCGCTGACCATGACCATTCGAAGCGAAAGCCTGCAACAAGTGCTGGACTATATCGCTGAAGCGGCGGGTCTGAAGTTGGAAAAAGAAGGTGGAGGCCTGACAGCTAATGCTCAATTGGCAAAGGTAAAATACATA
>DATFMO010000335.1:0-9866 GCA_035266925.1 Sunxiuqinia sp.
CGCCGAAACGTGCTGATCGAATACAGCACATTAAACTGTGGCGACGATTGTTTTACCATGAAATCGGGTCGCGGATACGATGGATTACGTGTGAATAAACCAACAGAGAATGTCGTGGTTCGTTATTGTTTGGCTCAAAAGGGGCATGGTGCCATTACCTGCGGAAGCGAGACGGCAGGTATGATCAAAAACCTGTATGTCCACGATTGTGTTTTTTATGAAACGGGTGTTGGCATTCGTTTTAAAACCCGGCGTCCACGCGGTGGCGGTGGTGAAAACCTGGTTTATGAAAGGATTCGCATGAACTTAAATGGCGACGCTTTTAAATGGGATATGCTCGGTGGTCGGATGTATGTTGGCGAATTGGCAGATCGTTTGCCAGCTCGGCCAATTAATGAACTAACACCAAAATATAAGGATATTCAGGCTAAAGATATTCTGATAGAAAAGTGTGATGACTTTGTAAAAGTTTCTGGCATTCCGGAATCCCCACTCGAAAATGTACAAATTGAAAACGTAGTTGCCAATTGTGCTCATCTTTTCACAGCACATGACATGATCAATTCATCCTTTAAAAATATGAAATTGACGTCGAAAGAAGGCGCCATTAAACTACTTGACACTCGAAATATCACCTTCAATAATATTGATTTCCAAGTACCTGATTCAACCGTTCAAACAACAATTGAAGGGTCAAAGTCGGACAGCATCATGATTGAAAGCTGCACCAACATTAAAAATACGGACTGGACGTCAAAACATTAATTTTGCAACCCATTCAAGCTAAAATAGCCGGACAAACTGCCCGGCTATTTTTCTGGTTTGTATGGAAGTTATTTCGTACTCAAGTCAATAAAATCACGTTGCGATTTAATCAGGTTAATTGAATGAAGGATCAGGTTTTTGGTTTCTTTTATGATGTTAAAATACAACAATGAATTCCGTGTGCTGACATCCTTTGCTTTGATCCGTTTGATCTGTTTTTTCTCAAAAAGCGTCAGCGTATCGGTCAGCGTATCTTTCATTTTCAGTATGTCATCAAATTTTTCATACTTGTCATCTTTCACCAAATGAAGTGCCAGGTTGAAAAACTCATCGACTAATGAAATCAATTTGGTTAATTCCTCTAACTGTGGTTCAATAAATGGCTTATGATTGTTGGCCATGTGCCTGTTCAGCGGTTCGATCAAAAATTTGACAGAGTGCGAAACTTCACGCTGATAGTCTACAATCTGAACAAAGCAATGACCACTATCCATCGATTCCTGTTGTAACTTCTGGATCGTTGGGAAAACTTTGTCTTTCGCTTTTTTCACTTTCTTTTGGAACGCTTTTCCCAGCTCTATCGATTCTTTCAGATGACCACGATCTTCTTTGGTAAATCCTTCAACTCCTACAGCATAAATTTGATTCGCTTTCAAAATGGTGTTGATAACCTGTTTTTTCGTTTTTTCGATGATTTTATCAGAAACCTCAATGGTATCTTCTTCGTCTTCTTCATTTTCATTGGAACGTTTGCGGAAAAAGATGTATGTTCTTGAAACCATGAAGATCGAAATTGCGATGAAAACAAAGATCATGTATTTACCACTCAACGAGATTACCCCTGCAATGAAACCCGCTACACTGAATGCGACCAATGCGGTCATAAACCAACCACCGATCACGGTGAACACCCCGGAGATACGGTACACTGCACTTTCCCGATCCCACGCCCGGTCAGACAGTGAAGTACCCATTGCTACCATAAAAGTTACGTAAGTTGTTGAAAGTGGTAGCTTTAAAGATGTTCCCAGCGAAATCAGGATACTGGCAACGACCAGGTTCACCGATGCCCTGATTTTATCAAATGACGGGTTGTTTTTACCAGTATATTGAGCTTCCGGATCTGGCTCAAATCGTTTGTTGATGCCATTAACCACCGATTTTGGCAGGATCTTTTGAATTCCTTTGTTGACAGAAATCGTAGAACGAACCATGCTTCGTGAGAAGATTGATGAGCCGAAACGTTCATCACCTTCACTTTGCCTTGACAAATCAACAGTTGTGGCAACTACTGAATTCGCTTTGCGTGACAGGATAAGCGTCAAAATCATGACCAGCCCGGCAATCAGTAACATGTAAGTTGGAGTGGCTACTTTGCCAGCCAATGACTCCATACTAAACGCATCGGGTGACATCATGCCTGCAGCAATCCAATCTTTAAACGATGAAAATCCAGCTAATGGAACACCAATAAAGTTCACCAAATCGTTCCCGGCAAATGCCATCGCCAATCCGAAGGTACCCACCAAAACGATCATTTTGGGAATATCAATTTTAAAGATCAGGTATAAAAGCTGAAGTAAAACGGTCCATCCAATGAAGCTGAAGATAAGGATGGATACCATGTTATTGTTCAAATAATCAATGGATTCGACAGATAAAAAGGAAGCTCCTTTTGCTCCTTTAATAATCATGAAGTAGGTCATGGCAGCAATGGCAAACCCACCGAATGCCGACCCGAAATATTTTAAAGTTTTGTGATATTTAAACGAGAAGATCAATCGGGCAATGTACTGAACGATAGCCCCCACCACAAAGGCAACAATAACAGAGAAAAGAATTCCGGTGATAATGGCCAGTGCCTTTTCGGAATTAATGTAATGCTGAAGTTCTCCAATGGATTCGCCTGCGTTGCTGATCTTGACCATCGAAACGGCGACAGCAGATCCGAGAAGCTCGAAAACAATGGACACCGTCGTTGATGTCGGTAATCCAAAAGTGTTAAACAAATCGAGCAAAATAATGTCGGTAATCATCACAGCCATAAAAATGACCATGATCTCAGAGAAGAAAAACATGTCGGGATGAAAAATCCCTTTTCGGGCTACTTCCATCATTCCGCTGGAAAAAGTCGCTCCAACAAGAACGCCCAGACTGGCAACAGTCAGGATGACCCACTTGGGGGCAGCTTTTGAACCAATGGCTGAATTTAGGAAATTAACGGCGTCGTTGCTTACTCCAACGATCAAATCTGAAATTGCTAATGCAAAAAGCACAACAACTAAAATGAGGTAAAATTGTTCCATGCTATAAGTTATAAATGATCGGTCGCAAATTTAATGTTAACAGATAAGCGTGAGCCGAGGCAATGTTAATAAAATATTAACGAACCGTCAAATTACTATTAATGAGATCGGAGACTGAATTTTCTTATAATTTTATCCGCCAAATCTTAGGTTCATGAAAACTTATTCACCCAAAAAATTGGCTTTCTATCTGGCTCAGGCTCTGACCATTCTGACCATTCTGTTTGTCATTGGCCTTTCCATGATCAGTTTCTCGCCAATTCTGTACATCGTTTTGATTCTATTTTATTTCGCGTTGATTTTTTCGTTGATCATTTACATCATGCGAAAATACATTGATGAAAAAATTGATCCCATCTATAAAATTATCAGTGACATACCGGTTCAGGAAAAAAAGATAAAAAAGGAAGAAGGGCAATCCGATCTGATCTCGTCGGCTAAGCAAGAGGTTGAACAATGGGCGGAAAATCAAAAACAGGAAATCACTCGTTTAAAAGATTTGGAACGCTACCGGAAAGAATTTGTGGGGAATGTTTCGCACGAATTGAAGACGCCGATTTTCAATATTCAAGGTTATATTTTGACCCTTTTGGAAGGTGGGATTGATGATCCAAAGATCAATAAATTGTATTTGAAACGAACTGAAAAGAGTATTGACCGGATGATTTCCATTGTTGAGGATCTGGAATCGATCACCAAGCTGGAGTCGGGCGAACTGAAGTTGAAATACGAGAGTTTTGATCTGGCTAAATTAGTGGAAGAAGTCATTGAAATGGAACAGATGATGGCTGCCGAACGAAAAATCCAACTGGTTTTTACTAACCCGGAAAAGCCGGTGATGGTGCGTGCCGATAAAAAGCGTATTTTCGAAGTGGTCGCCAACCTGGTTGTCAACGGTATTAAATACGGGAGACGAAAAGGGAAGGTAAAAGTTTCGTTTTACGACCTGAATAATAACCTGATGGTTGAAGTTTCGGATGACGGATTGGGTATTGAAAAGCGAGATTTACCGCGTATTTTCGAGCGTTTTTACCGGGCCGACAAATCGAGGTCTCGTGTGCAGGGAGGAACCGGTTTGGGCTTGTCCATTGTGAAGCACATTATTGAGGCACATGAACAAACAATCAATGTTAAGTCTGCTGTTGAGGAAGGGACAACTTTCACTTTTACGCTTGAAAAAGCCAAATGAAAGTCGTAATTTTCAATCGATTTCAATTTTAATCATTATTTAACAATCTTTTGACGCTATAATTCTACTTTAGCAGTGGTTAACCTTACCGATATGGAAGATAAAAAATACAAGATTTTACTAGTCGATGATGAGGTCGATATTTTAGAGTTTATCAGTTATAATCTCGAAAAAGAAGGCTATAAAGTTTACACCGCTCAAAATGGCGTAGAAGCCATTAAAGTGGCTGAAAAGAAAACGCCAGACCTAATCATTCTCGACGTTATGATGCCGGAAATGGATGGAATCGCTGCTTGTGAAGAAATTCGTAAGATTCCGTCATTGCAAAGTAGTGTCATTGCTTTTTTAACAGCCCGTGGCGAAGATTATTCGCAAATTGCTGGGTTTGAAGCGGGCGCTGATGATTACATCACCAAGCCAATTCGACCCAAAGTATTGGTCAGCCGTGTAAAAGCGCTCCTGAAACGTACTGGAGGCGGTATCGCAACTGAGCAGGCTGTTGAAAATACCAACACGATTACCATTGGCAACCTGGTGATCGACAAAGAACGTTACCTGATTAGCACAGATGGAGTAGAAATGATTCTCCCTCGTAAGGAATTTGAGTTGCTTTCATTGTTGGTTTCGAAACCAGGGAAAGTATTCACGCGTGAAGAGATTTACTATTCAGTTTGGGGTGACAATGTTGTTGTTGGCGATCGTACCATTGATGTGCACATCCGGAAACTTCGGGAAAAAATCGGGAACGACCACATCAAAACCTTAAAGGGAATCGGTTATAAGTTCGTCGAATAAGTTCTGATTTTACCCTTGATTTTCATGGATTTTGTCGTTTACTTTCGCTAATTTTGTTAAAAAGATAGCTTGAAATGAAGACAAAATACATGTTATTTTTGTTGCTGTTTGCTTTTGTGGCTTGTAACAACAAAAAGAAAGAAGATAATCTGAAAGTGAAGGTTGTTCCCCAGGATACCGTTAAAGTGGCTGAAGCTCCGGCACCACCGCCACCTCCTCCCGCTCCAAAGGTTGACATGGGAGTGAATTTGGACGACAAGTACTTCCTTGTCGTCAGCACCAACACCGTGAAGTCTTTCGCCGATGCCTGGAATAAAAAATACCAGGGAGAAGGCTTCAATTCTAAAGTCATCATGCGCAACGAAGATGGCTATTATCGTGTTGCAGTACAATCATTTAAAGATTTTGATTTGGCAAAGGCTGCGTTGAAGGAATTGCAGAAGGACGAGGGCTTTAAGAACGCTTGGATTATGGTTATAGATAGATAATAATCAGGTAATTAATCGCAAATCCAACAAAGAAACCAACGTAAATTTGTAGCGCGTTGTGTTTTTTCAAAATCAATCGTGAAGTTCCCAACACACCTGCCACGACAATTAAACCACTAAGTAATAAAGAAGAATTCATGCCTAGCCGGAATGACAAGGCAATGATGGCTCCGATAAAACCGCCAATGCCGGCCATATGATTGCTCACTTTCCATTTCATTGAAATCAGCATCAACGTGATGATGACTAAAACAGCAGCAAGCATGAGAATACGATAGATTGGGAAAAACGGAACTTTCCCCAGGTAATAATAACCCAAATAGTAGTAAATAGCAGTCAACAACAAAGGAACCACCCGATCGGTGCTTTTGGTCATTTTTGCATTGAATCGCGGACTGAAAGTCAACAACCCAAGACTCAGTGCCGGAAGAATACAAGTGCTCAAAAAAATGATTAAAACAATGTATTTTTTAGCTTCATAGCTCATCATAGCAAAATAGAATCCAGAGTTTAGAAATAACAAAACTCCAAGAGTCATGACAAGTAATGGGTTGAACAGGAATGAAAATACCTGTGCAAGGATTTTTTTAGTCTTCATCGTCTGCTTTTTACAATTCTTTTCGTAGCCGGGCCACCGGAATACCAAGTTGTTCGCGGTATTTGGCTACCGTTCTGCGAGCAATGGGGTACGATTTTTCTTTTAAAATTTTCGCCAGTTTGTCGTCGGTAAGTGGGCTTCTTTTGTCTTCATTCTCAATGCAACCCTGCAAAATGTTTTTAATTTCCCGCGTGGAAACTTCTTCTCCCGTATCTTTCTGCATCCCTTCTGAAAAGAAATATTTCAATGGGTAAATGCCAAAATGTGTTTGAATGTATTTGCTATTGGAAACCCTTGAAATGGTCGAAATATCCAAGCCCGTACGGTCAGCAATATCTTTCAGGATCATGGGTTTCAGCTTGGTTTCATCGCCTTCCTTAAAATATTCCTTCTGTAAATCGATAATCTCTGTCATCGTTAAAAGAAGTGTTTGTTGACGCTGTTTGATGGCATCAATAAACCACTTGGCCGAATCCAGCTTTTGTTTTACAAACTGAACGGCATCTTTTTGCGATCTTGATGCATTCTTCTTGTTCTTAGTGTAACCTTTCAGCATGTCGGTGTACGTGCTGTTCATGCGTAGTTCCGGCACATTTCGCTGATTCAGTGATAAATGCAATTCACCATCCACATTGTCCAAAATGAAATCGGGCACAATAACCTGGTTTGATTTACTTTGTGGATTGGCATAGGAGCCTCCCGGCTTTGGATTCAGTTTCAAAATTTCATGGATGGCATTTTTTAGCTCTTCTTCCGAAATTTCATATTTATGAAGAATCTTATCATAATGTTTTTTTGTGAATTCGGTAAAGTTATTCTCAATGATTTTTGATGCCAGCATCGTCGACTCATTGCCTTTTCTCCGCTCAATCTGCAGCCTCAGGCATTCCTGTAACGTCCGTGCTCCTACTCCTGCAGGGTCAAAATCCTGGATCACCTCAAGGATTTCTTCCAACTCTTTGTCACTGACATTCATATTCATTGTGAAGGCCAGGTCATCACTGATGGACATCAAATCGCGTCGCAAATAGCCATCTTCATCAATGTTGCCGATGATGTATTCGGCTAGCTTTTTTTGCTCGTCATCCAAGTCGGTCATGCCAAGTTGTTCTGACAACGATTCGTAAAAACTTGTGCCGCCAGAATAGGGAATATCAACTTGTTTATCGTCTTTGGAATAATTATTTGTGTTGAGTTTATAGGTTGGAATCTCATCATCTTCCATATAGTCTTCCAGTGAAAACTCATCATTGTCCTGATCGTTGTTATCCTGATCTTCCAGTTGCTCGCTTGGGCTGTCATCCGGCATCTCCAGAACCGGGTTTTCTTCCAATTCTTTTTTGATGCGCTGTTCAAGTTGGATTGTAGGAATCTCCAGGAGCTTAATCACCTGGATTTGCTGCGGCGAAAGCTTCTGTAATAACTTCTGTTGTAAACTTAATTTTTGAGATGGCATACAATCCTGTTTTTCCCAAAGTTAATTTTTTCTTTTGAACCTTAAACGTCTTTATAGGCAAAAAGAGGCTGACATTAAGCCAACCTCAATTTGAGTATCTTGAACAAAAACTATTCGTTTGTTAAAATTCAGCATTTTTGGGTGTTCTTGGAAACGCGATGACATCGCGGATATTGCCCATTCCGGTCACAAACAGGATGAAACGTTCGAATCCAAGGCCGAAACCAGCGTGCGGTACTGTTCCGAAACGGCGGGTATCCAGGTACCACCACATTTCTTCAGCAGGTACATTCATTTCATTCATCCGGTTGACCAACTTATCGTAACTTGATTCACGCTCTGATCCACCAATAATTTCACCAATCTGTGGGAAAAGCACGTCCATTGCGGCAACCGTTTTATTGTCTTCATTCTGCTTCATGTAGAACGCTTTGATATCCTTCGGGTAGTCGATCAAAATGACCGGCTTTTTGAAATGCTTCTCAACCAGGTAGCGTTCGTGCTCACTCTGCAGGTCGATGCCCCACTCAACCGGGAACTGGAACTTGTCTTTTTTAAATGGTTTTGAGTTTCTTAAAATATCAATAGCTTCCGTGTAAGTACAACGCACAAATTCATTTCCCGAAACAAACTGTAGTTTTTCAATCAGTTCCATTGAGCGCTGTTCCTGTGGCTTGTTTTTTTCTTCTTGTTGCAGGCGGTTGCTCAAAAATTTGAGGTCGTCCATGCAGTTTTCCAGCGCATATTTGATGAGGTATTTCAGGAATTCCTCGGCCAGATCCATGTTGTCATTCAAATCGTAGAAAGCCATTTCAGGCTCGATCATCCAGAATTCAGCCAGGTGACGCGTGGTGTTTGAATTTTCAGCCCGGAAAGTTGGGCCAAACGTGTAGACTTCACCAAGAGCTGTTGCCCCAAGCTCTCCTTCCAACTGTCCGGAGACCGTTAGATTGGTTGGTCGACCGAAAAAGTCCTGGGCATGGTCAATTTCCCCGTCATCAGTCATCGGTGGATTCACAGCTGGTAAGGTTGAAACCCGGAACATCTGCCCCGCACCTTCCGCATCAGACGCGGTGACAATTGGTGTGTGCAGGTAATAGAACCCCTTGTCGTTAAAGTATTTATGAATGGCGAAAGCCATGGCGTGACGAATGCGGAAAACAGCGCTGAAAGTAGCTGTGCGAAAACGCAGGTGCGCATTCTCCCGCAAAAATTCCAGGCTGTGTTTTTTGGGCTGAATGGGGTATTTTTCCGGATCAGCTTTCCCGTAAATGGTGATTTCAGAAGCAACCAATTCCACAGCCTGTCCACTTCCCATCGATTCAACAAGTTCGCCGGTTACAGCCAACGAAGCACTGGTGTTGATGTCTTTTAGCAATTCTTCACCAAATTTTTCAACATCGGCAACAATCTGCAAATTATTAATGGTTGAGCCGTCATTCAGCGCAATAAAATTGACATTTTTACTGCCACGTTTGGTTCGTACCCATCCTTTTACCAACACTTGCTGGCCAACTTGTCCACCAGTCAATACTTCTTTAATTTTCAGTCGTTTCATGTTGTCTTTTAATATTTTGCAGATTTTGTTTTGCACCTGATTTTCAGGTCTTAAAATAGAACAACAAAAGTACATTTTTCTGTTGAAAAACATGAATACCCCCAAGAAAAGTTCACCAATCACCCGGATGTTTACAAAAACGAAATGAATTGAAGTGAAATACAAAGGGTGCTCTGGAAAATGGAATGAAAAATTGACGTCATTTTTAGAAGATAATAAATGATCACCTCAAGTCGTTCGATTTGTAGAAAGAGCTTGACTAGTCTGCATGAAGATTTGATTTGGCCATGATAATGCGATTTCTTGCAAATCTTGAAAGCGTTTGCCATTTTTAACAATTAATTTTGAATTGCCCTGCCATGTCCAGAGTCGTTTTTGTCCTGTTGCTTTTCGCCAGTCTTTTTTTGTTCTCCTGCCAAAAGGAAAGATCTCCCATTTTGGGCACTTCACTTGAGCTAAAAGATGGCTGGCTGTTTTCAGAAAGCGGAAAAAATAGTTGGCTGCCTGCAACTGTGCCTGGGTGTGTACACACCGATTTACTGGCCAACAAGAAAATAGAAGATCCATTCTACAGGCTGAATGAACACAAACTGCAATGGATTGACAAAAAGGATTGGGAATACAAAACTGAATTTCTAGTTGATCGTCAATTGTTGAAACACGACCGGGTGGCTCTCGATTTTAAGGGGTTAGACACCTATGCAGATATAT
>DATFMO010000336.1:0-4214 GCA_035266925.1 Sunxiuqinia sp.
ACCAGATTTGGCGAAATAGAAATTTGAAGTCCCCGGGCTTTATTGCCTGGGGATTTTTTAAATGCTTATTCTACTGTAAAAAATGAAAGCAAAATCAATCAAAGGAAAGTCGCCCGAAGAAATACAAACCCAAGTTGACAAATGCATGGAGGATGGTTTTAAACCTACTCTGGCCATCGTATTTTCATCCATTAGTCAAGACTGGGAAGGAATTTGTGAGCTGCTAGATAGTGAGGGACTTACCGTATTTGGAGCAACAACAAATGGAGAATTCGTTGATGATGAACGTGACCGCGATTCAACAGCAATTATGTTGTTGGATATCACCCCTGATTATTTTACCCTATTTTTTGATGAATTTCAGGATGAAAATTTTAGAGAAACAGCTGAGCAGATTGCAAAAAAATCACTCGCAGCGTTTCAAAAGCCGGCATTTCTTATTGGGGCGAGCCATTTGAATACCGATGTGGAAGCCATTATAGCAGGGTTCGAGCATGTTTTGGGAAAAGAAGTCGATCTATTTGGCGGAATGGCTGGTGATGATTATGCTTTTGAAAAACAATATGTTTTTACAAATCACAAATCCAGTAATAAAGGGATTCTTGTCCTTGCGCTGGACGAAAGTAAAATTCTTAAAAAAGGACGTGCTACTCATGGGTGGAAAGCGGTTGGTACACCAAAAACAGTGACAAAAAGTGAAGGAAACCATGTTTATACGATTGATGATGTACCAGTACTTGATCAGACTAGGAAATATGGTGGCTTAGAAGAATTGGATGTAGCAAACGAAGATGCATTTGAACAGCTGGGCATCATTGCCACAAATTTTCCACTTCAACTGCAACGAGAGAAAGGGGCACCCGTCATGCGTCCGGGTTTAAAAATTGATTGGGAAGATGGATCATTCTATTGCGGAGGAAAAGTGCCGCAAGGCTCCCAGGTCAGGTTTTCGCTACCACCTGATTTCGATGTCATTGAAAAAGTGGTTGATGGACTTAAAGACCTCAAAGAAAAAGAAATACCTGATGCTGATGCCGTGATTGTTTTTAGCTGTGCAGGGCGCCAGTTGTCGCTCGGGCCATTAATTGGCGAAGAAGTAAAAGAGATATACAAAATCTGGAAGGCGCCGATGGCCGGATTCTTTAGCAGTGGCGAAATTGCCAGGGCTACCGACGGCAATAATGATTTACACAATTTAACCGCTTGCTGCGTGGTGTTAAAAGAAAAATAAATGAACCAATATCTTCAAAACATACGTGAATTCATTCAGCAGGATGATCACTTATCTGATGACCAAAAGAATGAGCTTTTGAAATCATTAAAGGAAGCTGAAAAAGAATTTGAAATCGCATCGTTTAAACTTGACCGGACTGAAAAGGTAAAACGCACTACTGCTATTTTATTGGAAGAAACCATCGCCGAGCTGGATAAAAAAAGGAAAGCGGTTTTAGAACAAAATCATGAGCTTGAAATTGAAGCCGCTTTGGAAAGAGTGAGAAGCAGGTCAATGGCTATGCATAAAAGTGAAGAGTTGGCTGATCTTTCTCTTGAGTTGGTAAAACAGGTGCAGGCACTTGGTGTTTCAACCTGGTTCTGTGCATTCAATATTTATGATGATGATCCCCAAGGCTCATTGGAATGGGGAAGCAATGGAGAAGGTACTTTCCCAAGATACAGAACACCAAGAGAAGGCATTTTTCTTCGTTATTATCAAGCAGGGCAAAAAGGGGTAACATTGCTCATTAATGAAATAGGTGAAGACGAGTGTCCTGCTCATTATGAGTACTTGTGCACTTTACCAGGCGTAGGAGATCAGTTGCTTAAAATGAAAGCTTCCGGCATACCCTTTCCGACTTCACAAATTGACCACGTTGCTTATTTTAAATACGGTTATATCATATTTATCACCTATGAACCTGTACCGGAATCGCATGATATTTTCAAACGTTTCGCTAAAGTTTTCGAACAAACCTACACCCGTTTTCTTGATCTCCAAAAAGCCGAAGCACAGGCCCGCGAAGCACAAATTGAAGCTGCATTGGAAAGAGTGCGAAGCAGAACGATGGGCATGCAAAAAAGTGAGGAATTGAGTGAAGTGGTCGCAAACCTTTTTTATCAATTGGATGACCTTGGCATTAAAACCTATCGTTGTAATCTGGGGATTATCGATGCTGAAACTAAACAATGCAGGCTTTGGTCAACTACCAGCGACGGAAAGGTGATTCCGTTTGCTCCGAATATCCCCCTTACTGAAAATAAACACCTCAAAAAGGTTTATAGCGGTTGGAAAAAACAGGGTACACCAGTTTCAGATATCATAAAAGGCAAAGCCCGTCTGGAGTGGTCGCTGTACATAGGTAAATTTAGTGATTTCGAGGAATACCGACCAGAAAAGTTGAACAAGGAAAAAATTATTTCAGAACCTGCCCTACTGAATCATATTTTCTTCAGGCAGGGATTCTTTACCATACACACCACCGAAGACCTGGAGGCATCCTCTTTTGAAATAATTCAGCGTTTCGCCAAAGTTTTCGAGCAAACCTACACCCGCTTTCTCGACCTGAAAAAAGCCGAGGAACAGGCTCGTGAAGCAAACATTGTCGCAGCTCTTGAGCGTGTACGTTCGCTAGCTCTGGGCATGCGAAAAAGTGAAGAAGTTGGCCAGGTCACCGATCGTTTTTTTGATGAGTTAAATAAGCTGACCAATAAGATAATCGGCTGCTCCATCGTCGTAGTTGATGAAGAGAAAGGCAGCATGGAAATCTGGCGGGCAAGATCGAATGTTGCCGTTAAGCCGTTTAGCAGATCATCGCTTGCACAGTCATTGGAAATGATGAAAGTTGAACTACCAGGATGGTATCGAATATTTAAAACCTTTCAAAGGACAATAGGTGAACATTTTGAAAAATTGTCAGGTGAAAAACGCTTGCGTTTTTTAAATTTCGTTGCCAGTCAAAACAACTTTTCTTCTGAAGAAAAAGACAGGTTCATCCAAATGGTGCCTGATAATGTAGTTACATCTTATTTGTTTTTCAAAATAGGTTACCTGACGCTAATCACTGAAAGAGAACTTCCCGCGGAGAATTTGTCGATTGCCAGGAGGTTTGCTGACGTTTTTGATTTTGCTTACACTCGTTTCCTCGACCTGAAAAAAGCGGAGGAACAGGCACAGGAAGCACAGATTGAGGCAGCGCTTGAGCGGTTGCGAAGCCGCACAATGGGCATGCAAAACAGCGATGAACTCAGAAAAGTGGTAGCGGTATTGTATGAGGAAATGGATAGACTTGATTTTGACATCCGCCAATTTGCCATTTCTTTACTGGATAAAAAATCAGGAACCGTGGAATGGTGGGGTTCAGGATTTGAAGAAAGTATTCTGCCGGCAAGTTATGTCATACATTATCGTGAGAAAAAACTAAAGGATAATCCTTTTGTAAAAAGTTTTATTGAGGCAATCGATCAGAACATTTTTTTTCGGGTTCAGGAGTTTAAAGGTGAAGAAAAAAAACAATTTGACGACCTGATCTTTGAACACACCGACCTGAAAGACCTCCCCGCAAAAGTAAAACAGGAAATGCGGAAGGTTGAACATCTTTTTATGTCTGACGCTATCATGAAATATGGCATGCTGGAAGTGATAGGCCAGACTCCTCTGAATGCAGAAAAATCAGATATCTTACAACGTTTTGCGAAAGTTTTCGAACAAACCTACACTCGTTTCCTCGATCTGAAAAAAGCAGAAGCCCAGGCAAGGGAAGCGATAAAACAGGCATCTTTGGATCGGGTTCGCGGAGAAATTGCCAGTATGCGAACTTCGGAAGACCTGAACCGTATTACGCCGGTTGTCTGGCGGGAATTGCAGGCGCTCGAAGTACCGTTTGTCCGATGCGGAGTGTTCATTATCAACGAAAAACAGGAAAAAGTACACGTCTATTTAACCACACCTTCGGGAAAGGCGCTTGGCGCACTTCATTTAGCGCTCGATGCCAACGAATTGACCAAGAATACGGTCGGACACTGGAGAAGCAAACGCATTTTTAAAACACATTGGGATAAAAAGGATTTTATCGCCTGGACAAAATCCATGATGAAAATGGGACAGGTACAAAATGCCGAAACCTATCAGGGCTCAGCTGAGGCTCCAGAATCACTCAACCTCCATTTTGTTCCCTTCCGGCAGGGAATGCTCTATGTAGGCGATTCTGCTCCATTAG
>DATFMO010000337.1:0-4114 GCA_035266925.1 Sunxiuqinia sp.
CTGATCAGCTCAATTTTTATGAGAACAACTCCCTGCAACTTTACACGGGCAATTTCATGGCCAATGAAGAAGCAGTGCACTTTGCGATGGTCCAACAACCACACCCAAAGCAGGTATTGCTTTTATCCGGTGGAATTGCCGGAATGATCAAAGAGATCAACAAATATCCGGTGGAGAAAATCACCTATCTCGAACCCAATCCCGAAGTTTTCAGGTACTGGAGAAGCCAAGCTGATTCAGTTCAAAATTTTTCTAAAGTTGACTTTGTCAAAACCGACATTCGAAGCTACCTGAAAAAGACAAATGCAATTTTCGATGTCATCCTGATTAACCTTCCACCACCCTCTACATTGGGGATGAACCGCTTTTATACGGCCCAGTTTTTCAAAATCATCAAAAAGCATTGCAATCCCCAAACGGTCGTTTGTACCAGCCTGCCGTCAACCATGAATTATGCAGAACCCAACGCACTGGAATTGAATGCATCGCTTTGGAAAACGATCGGTCGCTATTTCCCCAACCGCTTGCTTTTGCCCGGTGAAAGGAATTATTTTTTGGCCTCTGAAACTGCACTCACAAGCGCTATAACTGACCAAATTGCACAAAAAGGCATTCAAACTGAATATGTCAATTCCTACTACATCAGCGATCAGTTGCAGGAACAACGGAGCCAGCTCCTCGAAGCCCGGATGAAAACAGTGCTCAACCAAGTGAAAGTCAATCGCGACTTTTATCCCTACTTGTTCATCAAGCAGGCTTTGCATTGGCTCAGCCACTTTGGGACCAGCTACTATTTGTTGGTCATCATCCCGGCACTATTGTTTGTGTTGCTTTTTCTCAGGCTCAACCCCATCAGCATGGGATTGTACACCGGAGGTTTTACTGCGGCATCATTGGAATTCACTCTAATGCTGGCTTACCAGGTTTTCTATGGAAGTATCTATTTAGCCACAGCTTTGTTCTTTGCATTTTTTATGGGCGGTCTGGCACTGGGCAGTTTGTTAAACCGAAAATCAAGCAAATTCCCGTTGATGAAAGGCTATGCTTTCCTTCAGTTTTTAATGGCAGCATTCGCCTTGTTGGTGCCTGTTTTTGTTTGGTTGAATGAGTCCCTATCTGCATGGAATTTGATCTCACAACTCCTGTTTTTTGTAGTGGTCTTCACCTTGGCTTTTGGTATCGGCTACGAATTTTACCTGGCGTCGGAATTACGAGAATCTGGCATCAGTAAAACCGCTGGGATAAACTACAGCACCGACCTTACCGGCTCGGCTTTTGGAGCCTTTCTCACGGCTGTTGTGCTACTTCCCATGCTGGGCTTGTTTTTCACTTGTGCCGTGGTATCTGGACTCAATCTAATTAGTGGATCAATGGCTCTTTTGACCCTCAAAAGATGAATCTTTTCACCCTCTAAAACGTAGCTTGAAACGTATCTAAGAATTGGGGGAGATCATGGATAAGCGGCAGTTTTTAAAGACGACTTTGTTGGGAGCAGGCGGAATGGCTTGCCTGGGGAATATTGCATGGGCTGATGCCACATCCAATTCTGCCATTGGCAAAAAATGGACGAAGGAAGCTTTGTTTTACACCCAAACACCAAAAGGAATTCGCTGCCTGATTTGTCCAAACGAATGTGATATTAAGGAAGGGGAAACCGGCGATTGTCACAACCGCATGAATAAAAACAGCATTCTGTACTCCATTGCGTATGGTAATCCGTGTGCCGTTCATGTGGACCCGATCGAAAAAAAACCATTGCTACATTTCCTGCCCGGGAGCACGGCTTTTTCTATCGCCACGGCCGGTTGTAATCTGGCTTGTCTGAACTGCCAGAATTGGACCATTTCGCAAAAGAGCCCTACAGAAACGACTAATTTTGATTTGCTGCCCGATAAGCTAATCGAATCCTGTCAGGAACACCAGTGTGAATCCATCGCTTATACGTATTCAGAGCCGATTACCTTTTATGAATACACCTTTGATTCCTCATCAATGGCCAAAGCGGCCGGCATCAAAAATGTGATGGTCACCGCAGGCTACATCAATAAAGATCCGTTGTTGAAACTCTGCAAAGTGATTGACGCCGCCAACGTTGACTTGAAATCATTCAGCAATGAAATTTACCTCAAGTTGAACGCCGGGAAACTGCAACCAATTCTCGACACCTTGACCACCATGAAAAAAGAAGGTGTTTGGCTTGAAATTACCAACCTGGTGGTGCCATCCTGGACCGATGACCTGGAGATGATCAAAAAAATGAGTGGCTGGTTGGCCGAAAATGGATTAGACGACACACCGCTCCATTTCAGCCGGTTTCACCCCATGTACAAACTCACACAATTGCCGCCAACCCCAGTAACTGTTTTAAAAAATGCTCGGGAAATTGCCTTGGCTGAAGGTTTAAAACATGTATACATTGGCAACGTTCCCGGCCTGGGTGCCGAAAATACCGTTTGTCCCAACTGCCATAAAATTGTTATTGAACGTCGAGGATTCACCATTCTCAATAACTTTCTGAAAGATGGCAAATGTAGCTTTTGTGGGGCAAAAGTAGCCGGGGTCTGGAACTAATTTAAAATTGAAAACGATGGAGACAGTTGAAAACTGTTGATTACAATTGCTTTCCACCGCCTCCTATTGTCTTCGACTGTCTTCAAATCGGTTAAATAATATAATACCGCATAATCAATTTTGCTTTGCTTGCTTGATGAACGACTGAAAATCCCGCCTTTTCATAAATTTTTTGAAAGCCCATATAAGTAGTGACGGGCGCCGCGTTTTCAGATTTGATGATACTTGGATAAACTTCAATAATTTTACCGCCCTGTGATTTCACATACTCCACCGCTCCGGCAATTAGCTTCAGCCCAAGATTTTGTCCCCGGTATTTTTTATCAATAAAAAAGCAAACCAGGGACCACACTTGTTTGTCATCAATCCGTTTTAAAACCCGTGAGCGTTCCAAACTAGCAAAATGTTCGCGTGGAGCCACTGAGCACCAGCCACAAGGTTGATTATCAATATACGCCAATACCCCAGGCACCGTTCCCGAATCAACGATGGATTTCATAGCCAGTCGGTTTCCTTCACTCTTATTTTGCTCTGACTCTTTCCGACTGATTCGCCACCACATGCACCAACAACCACCGTAAGCGCCTTTGGGGCCAAACAATTGCTCAAAGTCGTCCCATAGTTCAGGCGTAAGTGGCTTGATGGTGATATTGTCAATTTGGAATTCCATAGCAGAAAATAAGAATAAAGTTAGTTTGCGGGTTTGGTTCCATAATCCCAGTGTTCGGCCAGCTTGCCATTTTCAATCCGGAGCATGTCGAACCAGGTAGTTGTGTAGGTTTTCCCAGGATCTTGGGGATCGGGCAATTCACGCTTAAAAGCCAGGATTACAATATTCCCCTCCGCAATCATATTTACCAGGTTGTCAATCGTTGGTTTAACAGGCTCACGTTTAAACTGCCCGAAAAAGTCCATGAATGGCTGTCGTCCGGTCGCCACATTGGGATTGTGTTGAATGTAGTCCTCTGCCATGTATTTAGGTGCCAAATCCATGTTGTGAGCCTGAAAAACTTCACGCCAAAAATCAAAAACCAGCTTTTTGTTGGCAGCCAATTGCGGATCGTCGCTTTTGAGCAATGCTTGCTGATTGGTACAGACTTTCACAGGAAGCTGTGCAGAAAGTGTTGTTGTAAAAATACATAAGATGATTAGCCAGGTCATTTTTTTCATTGTTCCTTTTTTTTGTTAGTTAACGACCTATAAAACAACAGAGAAGCTGATTTTGTTGCCTTTTTTAAGGGCACTTGCGGATTTCCATCACTGACTCCACAGCCCAGCCAAAACATACAACCCGAAAACGCTAAATAAACTTCTCCCTTTTCTGCAAGTTAAACAATCCATAAAGCAGAAAAACGACTGCACCAATCACCAAAAAGAGGCGGTTTTTCAGAGCGATGCCTTCCCAGATCATTTCATTCATATTTCGTGGAACATTGAACGGGTTCAGGAAAATATTCCACATGGTTCGTTGGATAACATCCTGAAGGATCAATAGCAAAACCCCGATAATCACCACAACGACAGCTGTTCCGTTTCCATTTTT
>DATFMO010000338.1:0-7309 GCA_035266925.1 Sunxiuqinia sp.
ATGGGAGGTCCCGGTGCCATTTTCTGGATGTGGATATCAGCTTTACTCGGTGTCTCTACCAAATTTTTCACTTGCTCGCTGGCGGTCATGTACCGCGGGAAAGACAGCGCCGGCGAGAAGCAAGGGGGAACGATGTACTTCATCACCGAAGGGCTGGGGAAAAAATGGAAACCCTTGGCGATCTTCTTCTCCGTAATGGCCATGTTCGGTGTTTTGCCCATCTTTCAGGCCAATCAGCTCACGGAAGCAATCAGCAATTCCATATTTGTGCATAACGGCATGGCCAGCTCATTCACCAAAAACCTTGTGATTGGAATGTTCCTGGCGTCCATCGTAGCACTGGTTATTTTAGGCGGTGTCAAACGAATCGGTAAAGTGACAGGACGAATGGTTCCAATCATGGCAGCCGTTTATATCGTCACCGTCCTGTATATCATCATGTCAAACGCCAGTGAGATTTTGCCCAGCCTGCAATTAATTTTTATGGATGCCTTCTCTGGAAAAGCAGTGTTGGGTGGTTCATTTGGAGCAGTCATCCTCATGGGCGTGCGACGAGCTGCCTTTTCCAACGAAGCTGGAATTGGTACGGCAACAATGGCTCATGGCGCTGCCAAAACCAATGAACCTATCCGCGAAGGTTTGGTGGCCATGCTCGGGCCGATTATCGATACCATTATCATCTGTACCATGACGGCACTGGCCATCATCATCACCGGTGTTTGGAAACATACCGACGCTGATGGTATCACTTTGACCGCCGAAGCATTTGACCAGGTCATCCCATTCGGGAGCTACTTACTAACTATCTGCGTGAGCTTTTTCGCCCTTTCCACCATGTTTGCCTATCCGTATTACGGCAGCAAATCATTGGGGTTTGTTGTTGGCGCGAAATACCAGCACTGGTATCATTATGCCGTTGTTGTCTTGGTTGTTGTCGGGGCGGTTGCCGAACTTGATGTCATTGTTAGTTTTTGTGACCTTACCTTTGCACTGATGGCATTTCCAACGATGATTAGCGCCATTCTGCTTTCCGGGAAAGTACGTGTTGCTGCCTTAGATTATTTTCGGAGATACAAAGCCGGTGCGTTTGACTAGTGCCGACAACAATGCCTAGATTTGGGTAGTTGCTCACCGCCATGGCTTACCATGGCCTTACAGTGACAATGCTGCTCGAAAGGGCAGGTTGGGTCACAACTCTCGTCATGATTGTGAATCGTAGGTAATGTTGATAAAATTTGGACTACAAATTCCCTGCACCTAAAAATTGCTCTTTCTTCACTTATCCCTCTTCTTAAAGTCTTAGCGTCTTTGTGTTTAATCCGGATTATTTCACCTCAAAATCAAACATCTTCGTCCCCTCCAAAAAGCCTTCCAAGCGATCACCAATGGCAACTGGGCCAACCCCGGCAGGTGTGCCTGTGTAGATCAAGTCACCAATTTTCAAGGTAAAATATTTGGAGACCTGGCTGATGATTTCGTCAAGTGGGAAAAGCATGTAGGCTGAGTCGCCATCCTGTACCACTTCGCCATTCTTCTTTAATTGAAACTTGATGGAGTTCAGATCGGGCAACTGCTCTTTCAGAATGAACTCAGACGAGATCACTGCAGAACGGTCAAAACCTTTGGCCTTTTCCCACGGCAATCCTTTTTCACGTAATTTATTCTGAAGGTCGCGTGCTGTAAAGTCTACGCCTAACCCAATTTCATCGTAATAACGATTGGCAAAACGTTTTTCAATGTTCTTACCGAGCCGGTTGACTCGAATAATTAGTTCGCACTCGAAGTGCAAGTCATTGCTGAAATCAGGAATATAGAATGCCTCATTGTTGCGCAATAAAGCCGAATCCGGCTTCATAAAAATAACCGGCTCTTCCGGTATCTGATTGTTCAATTCACGAACATGATCGCTATAATTTCGTCCGATACAAATAATTTTCATGATGATTTGGGTAACTGGTTATTGGATAATTAGTAAACAGAAAGCCATAGCTTTTATTTGTGTACGGCCACGACACGTCGTGGCCCTTCTATCGCCTCATCTCATCGGCTTCCGGCAATTTATGGCATCCACCTCCCTCCGATTTCATTGGAGTACTCCTCATTAAAAAGGAGGTAAAATGTAGCAATCTCACACCACAATTTTTCACTCTCCCACTCGCAGCTTCTCAGTCTCTCAAACTCTCAGCCACACACTCTCAACGTCTCCGTTTCGCCTCTTCCAGCTCTTTCCATGCTTTCAGGAGATCCCGATCTTCATCGGGATGACTCTGCCATGAGGCACCGGTTCGTCCTAATGCAATGTTTTACTTGACACTGGCAGCTTACGGCTAGAAACTGAACACTGAGACTCTCACTTTCTCTCGCTATGCGTCCTTCATCCGCAATTTAATCGCTGTCAGCACTTTCTTGGTATACAACGGAAATTCGCTGTTCATCATCCAACCGAAATAGCCGGGCTGTTCACGAAGTACCTTTTCCACCGGCACACCCTTGTTTTTCCCGAAGTTAAACACTTCCACTCCATTCTCATCGTACACGATACGTCCAACGAAATCCACATTGCGATCGTAAGCAGAAAAACTACTCAGGGCTGAAACATCGTTCTGAATTGGCTTACTTTTCTTACCACGATTATCTTCGTAATCAACATCTTCGTACACATCCAATTGAGCCTTCAACACATCGTAAGTGGCTTTGGTATCTGCCATGGCTGAGTGGGCATCCTCCAATACCTGGTGACAGTAAAACTTAAAGGCAGCCGCCAAGGTACGTTTCTCCATTTTGTGAAAAATGGCCTGCACATCAACAAACTTGTGCTTTTTAAACTCTACGTCCACCCCAACGCGCAGGAACTCTTCGGCCAATAACGGAATATCGAACCGGTTTGAGTTGAAGCCCGCCAGATCGCAACCTTCCAGAAATTTGGCCAGCGACTTGGCAACCTCTTTGAAAGTTGGCTCATCCTTGACATCGTCATCATAAATTCCGTGGATCAAACTCACCTGTTCCGGAATGGGCATTTCAGGGTTGATCCGCAACTCTTTTTCTTCTTCCCGCCCATCGGGATGAATTTTCAACAAGGCAATCTCAACGATCCGGTCGGTTACAATATTAATTCCTGTTGTCTCCAGATCTAAAAAGACCAGTGAATTTTTCAAATTCAGTTTCATGAACTTTCGTTTTTTAAATGATTGTCCGCATTTTTACCTAAATTACAACTTGATTTTCAACACTGAAATTAATTTTTCAGGTATTCATTCGGTAATCATTTCGTTTTAAGGACTGAAAAACAAAAAAACCTAACAAAACGAATCTTGTTAGGTTTTATAGCAATATTCAGTTACAATTTAAGCATTTATCATCATTGGCATCAAGAGCATCAACACATCCTCTTCATCAAAATCTTTTTCGGCAGGCAGGAACAGTCCGGCACGTGTTGGGTCAGACAATTCTACCTTCACCTCTGAAGATGGCAGGTTGTTCAGAATCTCTTGCATGAAGGTCGATTTAAATCCAATTTCAATCTCATCGCCTTCGTATTGACATTTTAAGCGCTCAACAGCCGAAATCGAGAAATCTACGTCTTGGGCTGAAACGACCAATTGGTTATCGTCAATATGCAATTTAACCAGGTTGCTGGCCTGGTTTGCAAAAACTGAGACCCGACGAACGGTGTTGTACAATTCCAGCCGGTCAACAATCATCTTATTTGGATTGTTTGTTGGAATCACGGAATTGTAGCTTGGATAATTTCCTTCGACCAAACGGCAAATCAATTTATAATTGCTCAGCGTGAAAAACGCATTCTTATCGTCGAATTGCAGTTTCACATCAAACTCTTCTTTTGGAAGCAGGTTTTTCAACAAAGCAGCCGGCTTTTTAGGCAAAATAAATGACGATTCCACTTCGGCTTTAGCATCGCTGCGCCTGTAGCGAACCAGCTTGTGGGCATCCGAAGCCACAAAAGTCAAATCATTTTCGCCAAGCTCAACGAAAATACCGTTCATCACCGGACGCAATTCATCGTCAGCAGTGGCAAACAAGGTTTTTGTGATTCCGATGAGGAGCACGTCATGGTTCACATCGATGGATGAAGCGGCTTCCTCTTTTAATTCAGGCAATTCAGGAAAATCTTCACCATTTTGTCCAACGATGCTGAATTTTCCGTTTTCAGAATAAATATCAACGGCTGATGTTTCGGCATTGATCTGGAACGTCAGCGGCTGTTCGGGAAATTCTTTCAACGTATCGTTCAGCAGCTTGGCTGGAATGGCAACATCACCGGAACCTTCGGTATTATCCAGATCGAGGCTGGTAATTAATGTTGACTCTAAATCCGAAGCAGTAATCGTTAATCGATTATCGTCCAGCTGAAACAAATAATTATCCAGAATTGGTAATGTATTTTTCGAACTGATCACCTTACTGATCGCATTCAGATGGCTCAGTAATTCGGTACTGGAAACAACAAATTTCATTGATATCTATTTTAAGTTTTTTGATTTTTCGTGTGCAGACACAATATTATTTTCAACACAACTACACGAATATACAAACTTTGGTTTTTTTTACCTATGCTTTATCAGGAGATTTTATACAAAGTAATTAACGACCATATTTTCGTTTCCGAATGATGTTGAAAATCAGTCCTAACAAGGAAATCAGCAGCAATGGCGCCAACACATTCAACAGCTCCCAGGACAACCTGCTCTCCCGGATTTTCACTTTATCCAACAAGCGAATTTTAAATGCGCGGGCCCGCAGCGACATAATTCCGGATTCGTCACAGAGGTAATTGACGGCATTCACCAGAAATTCCTTGTTGCCGAAAGTTTGTTTGGAATAGCGATCGTATCCCAACGGCAGAGTTTCAATCTTTCCATTTTGCCGCCTCACCTGGTTAGCGATCAAACTGCCATCGGACAGTACCACCATCTTGGCCGCCTTCGATTCGTCCAGCACCTGAATATGTTCTGTGTTGAACTCACCCAACATTCGATTTTGGAAAACCGACTGAAACTTACCTTCCAGCACTACGCCAACTGGTATTTTGTGTTGATTGAACAACTCGCGGGCAGGCGGACTGTTGATGCTTTGCAAGCTCACTTCTTCCGGCGTTTCCACCCGTCGCGAATAATCGGAAGTATGCAAAATCACTGATTTTTTGACATTCGGGTTTCGACCAACCGTATCAATCGAGCTGGCAAACTCCCCTTTAACTCGGTTCAAGTTGCGGCTAAGCTCGCTGGACTGTGAAGGAACCAAAAGCGGCGAATAATACCAAGGTGCCGGTGTGTATTTGGGAGCAGAACCTTTGGGGGCCGTATTCACCGGAATCATCACGCATTGCACGTCCTGCACCAGGTCCGTATTCACACGAATACCGTATCGGAATAGCTGGTCGTTCAGGTTCAGATCGCGTGGGAATGCAATGGTGGTTTCACCACGGCTGAGGCTGTCGAGGCTCACCTGCACCGGATCAACCAACCACAACAGGTTGCCGCCTCGCATCAAATATTGGTCTAAATAGAATTTGTCTTTTTCAGGGAAAGCCTGCACCGGATTGGCAATCACCACCGCTTTCGGGATGGTGTCACCATGAATTAATTGATCGGCATAGACATCCGAAATGGTGTAATCTTGTGAGAGCGCCTGGCGGATATCTCGGGTTTCCGGTTCACCAAGTTCGCCATGACCGCCCAGAAAAGCCACCATCGGTTTCTTTTTGTCCACCAGCTCTTTGATGGCCTTCATGAACTGGTACTCCAGTGTTTCGATAGACTGGTTGAGATTGGCCTCTGCTGATAGTGATTGGTTGTTTTTCAACAAATTCACGCCTATTTGGTAATCCCGGTAGTTGATCACCGCACCAGGGAAAATCAACTTGGTGGTTGTTCCCTGGTCCTGTTGTTGGCGGATATTCGTGGGTTTCAAACCCAGTGTCACTAGATTGTTGAACAACTGTTTCAACTCTTTGGGATTCTCCGTTTTATCATAAGGATCGATCAACTGGTAACTCACCGGAAAATCAGCATAAGCCTTGATGTCCTGTACTTCTTCAATAATGGCCTTTTGTAATTTGCGGAAGCCGGGCGGTAAATCACCGTCCAGAAAAATATCCACCCGGATGGGCGTTTTCAATTTTGAAATCAATTCTTTAGACAAGGGCGATAAACTGAATCGTTTTTCAGCTGTCAGGTCGATGCGGAAAAACCAAACGCCCGAAAAATAGGTCAGGACAATCAGCCCGGCCACCAGAAGCCCCAGCTTTCGAAACTGGCGTTCCCAGCTTTTCTGCCGTTGCTGCAGGAAAACACTGGTGAGCACTAAAAAGAACAGGCTGATGGAGATAAAGTAAATCAAGTCACGGGAATCCACCACTCCCCGGCTGATGGACAAATAATGTTCATTGATGCCCAGGTCGATGAGAAATTCTTTCACAGCTGGCGCCAAGTTGAGCGATGCCGCAAACTCAGAGCCCATGTAGGCAAAAAAAGACAGGAACAGCGCGACGATAAACGCAAACACCGGGTTGTCAGTCAGTGCTGACGACAACAAACCAATGGCAACGTAGGCTGCTGCCAGGCAGAACAGCCCAATGAACGAGCCCCATGCAGCGCCGGAATCCCAATTCCCCACCGGGTTACCAAGCATGTAAATGGAATAGAAATACACCAGCGTGGGTAGCAGGCAGAGCAGTACCAGCACTAAACCGGCCAGGTACTTGGCCCACACCAACTGAAATAGCGACATCGGTCGTGTGACCAATATTTCCAACGTGCCCGATCGATTTTCCTCGGCAAACAAGCGCATGGTGAGCGCCGGAACCAGGAACAAAAAGATCCAGGGCGCCAGTGAAAAATAGCTATCCAGTGTCGCATAGCCGTTATCCAGTAAATTGTAATTCCCCGGGAATACCCACAGAAACAAACCGTTGGCCATTAAAAAGACAATGGCTACCAAATAGCCGGTCAGCGAGCCGAAAAAACTGGTGATTTCCTTGCGAAACAAACTATACATGCATCATCTCGTTTTTTGATCAAACGAAGATAGGAAAAGTCACCGATGGGTGAAACTTCATTAACATGATTTTGGAAATCGGCGTTTTATTCAGACAACAAATCCCACTCCAGCTGATTCGGATTTGCAATCCAAATCTCTGACTAGAATAGATTTGTCCTTTTTTTGATATTCAACTTTTCAAATGCGCTTCGATATTCTTATTCGTGCTGTTGTAGGACTATAATTCCCGTTTTATCAATGATCGGATTACAAATCCGATCCAGCGGGGTTTGCGGTTACTGGACTT
>DATFMO010000339.1:0-6078 GCA_035266925.1 Sunxiuqinia sp.
GAAAAACATGCTAGGCATTGTAGCAGAAATCCGAAAGGTGAACGCCGATGTCCCGCTGCTGATTCACGCCAATGCGGGCAACCCGGTTTATAAAGATGGCGAAACCCATTTTCTGGAAACACCTGAACAGATGTCGGGTCTGGTTGAACCCTTGGTCATTGCCGGCGCCAACATCATCGGCGGCTGTTGCGGAACAACGCCTGATCATATCCGGTTGATGGCTCAAAAATTTCAAAAATAAAATAGGGGACAGCCCGATCTATTTGATCTATTGCAACGACTGTAGCACTAATTGTTTTCCAACAGTATTTTTTCAGTGGAAAAAATGTTTTGGGTTTTATGCTTGTGATGTATCATTTTCCCGGGGAAAGCTAATTGTAATGGAGGTTCCTTGTCCTTCTAAACTTGTAATTCCCAGCTTACCATTGTTTAAGTCGATGAATTCTTTACAAATCATGATTCCCAGCCCACTGCCATTTTCTTCATGAGTTCCTTTTTCCGAAACAATGACTTTGGACGACAGAATTTCGTCAATTTTGGTCTGAGACATTCCCACACCATTATCGGAGATAATGATTTTAACGTAATCAGATTCATCCAATACCTTGATTTGAATTGTACCCCCAGGGTTGGAAAATTTGATGGCATTGTTGATTAGGTTTCTCAAAATTGTGTGAATCATTTCCTGGTCGCCCCAGAGTCTGGTTTCATCTTGACAATCAATAGATAAATCGAGACTTTTAGCTTTGAGTTGTCCGGAATTAAGTTCGGCAATTCGTGTAATATGGTCTTTAATTTTCAGTGACGTGGGATGGCAACTGATATGTTTGGTTTGAGTGCGTGCCCACGCTAGAAGATTTTGAAGCAGTTCAAAAACTTGTTTGGACGATTTATGGATGTGATCAGCAAATTCTGATTTTTCGTTATTTGTCAATTGGTCAGATTGAGAATTCAAAATATCCGAAAAACCAACGATGGAATTAAAAGGACCGGAAAGATCGTGAGCGATGATTGAAAACAGTTTGTCCTTTGTTGTATTGAGTTTGCTAAGCTCTTGGTTGGCCTGGCTTAGGTTTTTTGATTGTATTTCGAGTTGGTTTTTTCTCTCAATCAACAACTGGTTGGCTTTATTCAGACTTTCAGTTTGTAATTCCAGGAGATTATTTTTTTCTGAAAGTGCTGCTGTTTTTTCCTTTACAGCTTCTTCAAGTTTCGACTTTTGTTTATTGAATTGCACTGTCCGAAAATAATTATATCCCCAAATGGCAAAGATGATTGCTAAAATCACTATCGATTTGAAAACATTCGTTTTGTACCATGGAGGTAGAACAACGATCTTTAATTGGGTTCCTTTGTGATTCCATACACCGTCGTTATTCGAAGCAATAACTCGAAATAAATATTCACCTGGATGCAGATTCGTATACGTGGCTTCACGTTTAGTGCCAACATAATTCCAATCTTCGTCAAAATCTACCAGTTTATAAGCATACTGGTTCTTCTTCGAATTAATAAAATTCAATGCTTTGTAGCTTATTGAGATGACATTATCGTCGTCGTCCAGGATTAGTTTTTCCGGCTGTCCATCCACCTGTTGTAATTTTTCTTTTTCTTGTGTTTTTGTCAGTTTTTTGTTTGAAATTTTTAGTTGGTCGATGAATACTTTTGGCGGTTTGGTATTGAAATGCAAATCTTCTGGTTTAAATACATCCATCCCCCTGGTTCCGCCAAAGTAGAGTACGTTATTGGTACTTTTGTAACACGTTGTTGTATTGTACTCATAGGAATGCAAACCATCATCTTTCGTGAAGTTTATAACGGTATGATTCGTTGGATCGAACATGCTAAGTCCGTACTGATTACTAATCCATAGTCGATTTTTAGAACCGCTAAGGATTCCCTGGATGTTATTGTTTGAAAAAAGGTTGTTGAATTGAGTGAAGTTGTTTTTTTCAGGATTGTAACGGTTTAATCCTGTTGGTGTGCCTATCCATAAAACATCATTGTTGTCTTCAAAGATTGTTTTAATAACATTGTCATTTAACGTGGATGTGTCACCCGGTTGTGAATAATAGTTTTCAAATGTATGTTTTCCGTTCCGCAACCGGCTAAGTCCCCAGACAGTAGCTACCCATAAATCCCCTTTATGATCGATAAGTACCTGATTGGTCCAATCGTTTGATAAATTATTATGCTGGTTGTTATAATGGATGAATCGTTGTTTCTTTTGATCAAAAAAGTCAACACCTTTTCCATGAACGGCAAGCCAGAGGTTACCTTTTTGATCTTCAGCAATCGATCGGACATCATTTCCTGCGATTGAGTTAGGATCACTAGCACTTGGTTTATATTCAAAAAATTGTTGCTTTTTTTCATCGAAATACTGAAGGCCGTTAAAATAGGTGCCTACCCACATTTTCCCTTTGCTGTCGCGAAAAATTGTCATGACAGCGCCATGTCCCAGACTGTGCGGGCTATCAGAGTGGCTATAATATTTCGAGGTTTTGGATTTTCTGTCAATGACATATATTCCACCTTCAGCTTTACCAATCCATAATTTATTATTGCTGTCTTTTGCTATGGAAAGGACATTCGTGGTTGGATCGTTGGTATATGATTCCAGTCCTTCGAAGTTCGAATTGAATCCTTTTAGGTTCATGCTAATTCCTACGCCACCCGGCGAATGATAGATCCAAAAATTCTTCTGTCGGTCCTGGTAGATTCCGTGTACTGCTCCTTGTATAGAGTTTGGGTCATAAATGTTTGGGTAATATGCATGAAATTTACCCGTTTGAGGATCAAGAAATTTGAGTCCGGTATAATCAATAGACCAAATATGATGGTCACGATCAATATAAATATCAACAGCCATTGCTTGGTCCTGGTTGATTGAGGAATATTGTTTAAACTCTCCGGTATGAATATTTAACCATGCAATTCCCCCGCCGAGCATGGCCATCCACAATCTTCCGTGGTCAAGAGCCAGTTTACTGATGGTGGCTTTTTTTAATTTCTCCGAATTTTCGTTGCTTCCGGGAAGTTTCTCCCATTTTTTATCGTATAAATTGTATTTTTCTAACCCTTTGTTGCCCGAACAGGCAACCCAGGTATTGTTATTTTCAATAATAAAATGGTTAATCTGGCCTTCATTTAAGGATAAGATTTTTGAAACAACGTTTTTGGTATAATCAATTTTATAAATCTCAGGAGAGATGCTGACATATAGAATTCCGGGCTTCCCTTGTTCAATTTGTCCTACATTATGGCCATTTGGATGGTATTGCTTATTTAAAGGTCGAAAGCGGTTAAAATTATCCTGTTCTTGATTGTATTGACATAGGCCATTCGTTGTTGCCACCCATAAAATACCGTTGGAATCAACCAACAATTTGTTGATCTGATTGCTGGGAAGAGAACAACTGTCATCGTTTTCTGATAAGTAAGAGTTAAAATGGTAGCCATCATATTTGTACAGGCCATTTTGTGTTGCCACCCATATGAATCCCGTAGTGTCTTGACTAACATCATTGATATTCGAATTGAGGATGCCATCTTCTTGCGAGAAGTAGTTGATTGATAGTTTTGGTGCATTGGCATAAATGCTAAGATTTTGGCATAATAGGAGTAAAATACTCAAAATGGATATCGAATACCCTTTCTTTCTTTTATTCAGTAAACAGTTCATTTGGTTTTTTAGCCTCATTGTCATCCCACTTTTCTTCCTCTGTAAAATAATGTGCTAATATAATAATGATCAATAAACTAAAGGTATGAAACGACATCATCCTCGTATTTCAATGAGGTTGAAACTTTGAATTGTTCATAACCATCGTTTGGTTTTAAAGTTACATTTTTTTTATTTTGATCGACCATGATTTTACTTTTATCCTGAATGAACGGTTATTTAAAGACGATCAAAATAATTGGGTCAAAAGGTATTAAGGTTGACATTCAGTTTCGCAGAACACCTGACTTGACATTTCAAGAAAATATTCGAAAGCCAACTACCCGAATATTTATCGTTTGATGAAATTCTTGTAGTGGTTGTAGCGATCAAAAATTTGCCGGACATAAGTGTAAGGTTCGATACCTCTTACATACCCAAATTTGACCGCATCATCCTGATAGTTTTCGGGATAACTTAGCGCTAAAATCATTTTCTCTACATTGCCATCCCAGCGGTCAGAATCGAGCCCTCGTTCCTCCGCCAGGTTTTGAGCGTCTGTCACGTGCGAATAACCACAATTGAATGCTGCCAACGTAAATTTGATGCGCTGAATGGAATCTTCAACATCCATAAAGTTTTCTTCCAGTTGCTGTAGGTAGTTGGTACCCGCTGCCACATTTTCAGCTGCATTATGAATATTTTCAACGCCCAGTTCCTCAGCCGTTTCAGGAGTCAGCTGCATCAATCCCTGCGCGCCGGCCCACGATGAGGCTTTCGGTTTAAACTGCGACTCCTGGTAGATTTGTGAGGCCAGTAAGCGCCAGTCCCAGTGAATCTTTTTAGCGTTCTTTTTAATGATGGAATCGTATTTGCTGATCCGGTTTTTATTCAGGCTGTAAAAGTCACTTTTCACCCGTTTCCGGAAATCTCGTCTGTTTTTAAAGTATTTGTTGTAAATCACATAATAATCCGTCTCCTTACGTTCTTGCTTGATCCATTGGTTTATAGCTGCAAGCAGTTGCGGTGAGTTAGGACGCACGGCCCATGCAACACGTTGCGAAAAACTAATTGGGACGTCAATATCTAAAATGGGATAGTACGAAGCATTGATTTTAGCCAGGTTATCATCGGCCACCGTGTATTTGATATTGCCATCCACCACCATTTTAATGATCTTGTCGGTGGAGATATTTCCTTTCAGCGTATCAATATAGATTTTGCCACCCATTTCTTTCGATAAATTTTGAATGCGCTTGAAATAGGACGTATTTTCCCGCACAGATACGGTATCCCCAATTAATTCGATGGGATCATGGATCAGTGATTTTTGGATGGCTGCCCACCTCATTTTTCGCCAGTGGTTTGGTTTTTTCTGGATCAACACCTGGTGTGTGAGATACAGGTAATCGGTGAATTTGACTTTCTTTTTCCGGTCAGTGGTAATGGTCAAACCGTAAGCCAGAAGATCAGCCTTACCACGGTTGAGTTCATTGATCAAACTGTCCATATTTTTTGAAACATGCAGTTCCAGCTTAAGGTGAAGATGGTCAGCCAATCGTTTTACCAATTCATATTCGTAGCCCATGGCCTTCCCCCGGTACAAAAAATAGCTCGTGCTGTTATAGGCAATCAAGACACGCAGTTTGCCATCTTTCTTAATCTGATCCAGATCCCTGTGAAAAGGCGTACCAGTTTGTTCCGGTGTTGTTTGATTTTTATCGGAACACGCAGTCACGAAGAGAAATAGAAATAAGAAAACCAAGTAGGATTTGTTTTGACACATATCATTAATTGAAACGATTCGTTTGGGTACTTGTTCAAAAGAGGCTTGTGAGGTGAGCTCTTAAATTCAATGTAATGAATTGAAAGATAGATTTTTGTATGATTTTAACCTTTTGAGGATGACTCCCGTATGATCAACTCCGTTTTCAGTTTGACGGATTTTTGTAATTGGTTGTCATCTATTTTCTCAAAGAAAAGTTGGGCAGCCTGTTGACCCATTTCGAAAGTGGGATGGGTGATGGAGGTGAGTTGTGGATCAACGACGGTTGAGTGGAATTCATCGGTGAATCCCACCAGTCCGATATCTTCCGGGATGCGGAGATCGTTTTGTTTGATCGCTTTCATGGCGGCGAAGGCAACCGTGTCATTAATACCAAAGACAGCGTCAGGTGGGGTGGGGAGTTTGAGGAGTCGGTTCATGGCATCACGCGCCGATTCCGGGCTGAGGTTGCAGCGTTCGATTAATTGGTGATCAACAGGCAATTGGCAATCCTTGAGTCCGTCAAGGTAGCCGGCCAGCCGTTCTTTAGAGATGTTTAGCTGTTCAGGTCCCGAGATGAAAGCAATGCGTCGAAATCCTTGTTCGAAAAAGTGGCGGGTGATCTGTCGGGCGGCGTCTACATTGTCAG
>DATFMO010000340.1:0-8824 GCA_035266925.1 Sunxiuqinia sp.
AAAAATAGTGAAAAACGAGTGCCGCAACACTCAATATGAGGATGGTATTAAATGTCGACATTACGAGTGTCAGGATGAATGTGGTCGCGACCAGTAATGCCAGCACAATCACAATTCCTGATAATCCTTCACGGAAAAGAACGAGCACAAATACGCTGATTACCAAGGCTGAGCCAGTGTCATTTTGCAGGAAAATAAGCATGACCGGCAGGAAAAGGATCAAGCCTATCGTTGCCAATGACTTGATTCGATGCATTTTAAAGTTGAATGAACTAACATATTTCGCCAATGCCAGAGCGGTCGTAAATTTCACAAATTCAGCTGGTTGGATAGCAATACCTCCGATCTGGAACCACGAGGTGGCTCCCTTTACCTTAGTTCCTACCAGCAGTACAGCAATAAGAAGTAATATTGTGATGGCGTAGAATACATACGCAAACAGCACATAGAATTTACTGTCAATAATGAGCAACGTGAAACCGATTGCCAGGGCAGCGCCGATCCAAATCAGCTGTTTCCCATAGCGTTGTGTAATGTCCATGATGCTGCTGTAGCTTTCATTATAAACCGCTGCATAAATGTTGATCCATCCCAGGAATACCAATACCAGGTAGATGAAAAATGTCACCCAATCAAGATTTGCCCATGTGTTGTTTCTTGTTGCCACGTATTATTTTGGTTGATTTGGGTTTAATAAATTGGCATCATGCATTTTTTCCTCAATGCGTTTCCTTCGTTTTTCAATATGACCGCGTAGGTATTTTTCAATCATCAAACTGGCAATTGGTGCTGCGTAACGCGATCCCCACACCCCATTTTCAACATAAACAGAGATGGCAATTTTGGGGTTTTCTTTGGGTGCAAAAGCGATAAATACCGAGTGATCCGATCCCGATGGGTTTTGCACGGTCCCGGTTTTTCCACAGATCGTAATGCTGTCCACCTGCGTTTCCCAATGGTTGTTGGTTTCTTCTACAACAGCCTGCATACCATCAATTACGGTTTGGAAATATTCCTTTGGTATGGTTGTTTCGTGTTTTTTAAACTGAAGAATTTTGGGTTCTTCTTTTTTGCTCCAAACGGAACGAACCAAGTGAGGAGTGATGTAATATCCGCGATTCGCAACAGCTGCTACCACGTTGGCCAGCTGAAAGGGGGTGATCAGCAATTCGCCCTGTCCGATGGCCATTGAGCGGATCGTTAGTGCATTCCAGTGCCCTTTCCCATAATAATGATCGTAATAGGCAGCTGTGGGAATGTTTCCGGGTGATTCATTGGATAGCTCAGTACTTAATTGACTGCCAAGGCCAAAGCTCAACACATTTTTTCGCCAGGCCAGAAAACCTTCTTCGGGTGTTGAATAGTGGTTGATAATCGCTTTAAACGTGTTCCAGAAAAAGGAATTACAGGACTCGCGGATGGCATACTTTAAACTAAGCGGAGTGATGTGGTTGTGTGTACATTTGATCGGTCTCGATGCCGGTCCATTACAGGTAAACTGTGTCGCTGGCGTAATGGCATGTTCTTTCAAGCCAATCAATGCATTGACCAATTTGAAGGTTGATCCTGGTGGATAAGCAGCCCGGATCGCCCGGTTGAAGAGCGGTTCCAACGTGTCGTTCACCAACTTTTGGAAGTTGGCACCCCGGCTTCGGCCTACCAAAAGTGAAGGATCATAGGTTGGTGCGCTCAAAAAGGTGAGCACTTCGCCGGTTGCTGGTTCAATCGCAACAATACTGCCTTTTTTGTTTTGCATTAGGTATTCGGCATAGGCTTGCAGCTTGGCATCCAGCGTGGTCGTCAGGTTTTCACCCAGTACAGCGGCAGTATCACTTTTACCTTCGCGGTAACTTCCTTTGATGCGGTTGTGTACGTCCACCAATTGAAACGAAATACCTTTTCGTCCACGTAATTCTTTTTCATAGGCTTTTTCCAATCCAATGATTCCGATGTAATCACCCTGTGAATAGTAGTGATATTTTCGAATGGTTGAACGGTCAACTTCACCAACATAACCCAAAACGTGAGCCGCTGTTTTTTGCGGGTATTCGCGCAGGGTACGTGTTTGAACGAAAAATCCCGGGAACTTGTAAAGTTGCTCTTGGAGTACGGCGTAATTTTCAGGCGAAAGCTGCTTGATGACCACCGATGGCTTGTAATATGAATATTTCTTGGCTTTTCGAAGTCCTGCTATCAAATCTTGTTTTTCAATATTAAGAATGTTGCAGAGGCTGGTTGTGTCAAAAGCTGATAGCTCACGCGGGGTGACCAATAAATCATAGGCTGCTTTGTTATATACCAGCAGCTGGCCATTTCGGTCATAAATTAATCCGCGGGCAGGATAAGTCACTACCCGACGAAGCACATTTTTCGTTGCATCCAGCTTGTATTCGCTGTCTATGACCTGAAGCCTGAACAAGCGAACTGAAAACATGAGGGCAATTAAAATAAAAAAGGCACCAATTAAATATTTCCGTTTCGAAAAATTATCCACTCCCTGTTACTCCTTAAAAATCAGAAACTGACTAATCAAAATCAATATAATCGTGAATACCGAACTCAATAAACTTCTTAATAATGTGTGAATGAATCCCGACAAGGTAAACGCTTCAATAAAAAATAAGAATAGGTGATGAGCCAATACCAGGATCACCGTGTAACGCAAAAACCATCCGGCTCCCATGCTTTTAAGCCGGGGAGGGGCAGTTACTTCAAGGTTATCTCGCGTTGAAATCAACTCAATGATATAGGGACGTAAAAAAGCCATAAATGTTGTGGCCGAGGCATGAATTCCCGGGGTGTTGCTAAATATATCAATCGATAGCCCCAGCAGGAAGCCCAAAATGAGCAACAAATATTTTGGGGTATCGAACGGAAGTAGCAGAATAAACAGCACATAAAGGTACGGATTGACATAACCACTAAACTGAATGTTGTTTAGCAGCAATACCTGTAAAAGAACCAGGATCACAAACATGAATAGGTATTTCAACAGGTCTCTAATCATCTGAATTCAGTTCCTCCAATTGTTTACGTTCTTCCTTAAAATTATGCTTTACCAGTTCAACATGCGAAATGGTTTTAAAATTCGTTGACAAGCGGACATTGATTTCATAGAAATTTGCGCCGCTTTTATGGTTAAAACTTTCAATGGTTCCAATCAGAATTCCCTCTGGGAAGATGGCTGAGTGTCCGCTGGTAATCACAGTATCTCCCACACTCAATTGCACATGAAAAGGAATTTCTTTCAGTTCGGCATGCTGGTAGTCTTGTCCATCCCAACTGATTGGTCCAAAGTAATTGTTCTTTTTAATTTTTGCTGAAACACCCCAGCGTTTATTCAGAATAGTTGGTCCGGAACTGTAATGATCCGAAACATTGTTAATCACGCCCACAATGCCATTGGGGCCAATAATTCCCATATCCGGCTCAATGCTATCAAGTTTTCCTTTATTCAGGGTAACGTAGTTGAACCGTTTGTTCACCGAGTTATTGATTACCTTGGCAGGGATGAACTGATAAATGGTGTCTTCCCGGTAGGAAGAGTCAACTTCAGAAATGATATCATGTAATTTGTATTGCTGAAGTTGGGTGCGTAACTGCGCATTTTCAGCTGCCAGCTCTTCATTAACTCTATTAAGATGAAAATAGTTGGTGAAATTATTGGACATCTCGTACAATGAGCCAGTGAACTGGTTGCTTGAATTGAGAAATTTAACCCGTTGGAAGTTATTGTAATTGACAATCAAAATTAACGATACAATTTCGAGCACCAGAAACAATAATAAAAACGAATGTCGAGCAAGAAAATGGAGCAAACTTCTCATTAAAGCGAAGGATTTGACTCCTTCCTACCCAGTTTATCGGATCAGGAAGGAGAATTTATCAACATTTTTTAATGCAATACCGGTTCCACGGGCAACCGCTCTCAGCGGATCTTCAGACACATGGAACGGAATATTGATCTTCTCGGTCAATCGTTTATCCAACCCACGCAGCAAGGCACCACCACCAGCCAGGTAGATTCCTTTATTGACTATGTCAGAATACAGTTCGGGCGGCGTTTGCTCAAGCGCACTTAAAATCGCAGTTTCAATTTTCGAAATTGATTTTTCTAAACAGTGCGAAATCTCCTGGTAGGATACCGGGACTTCGATCGGCAAAGCTGTCATTTGGTTGGGCCCCTGAATGATGTAATCATTAGGCGGCTCTTCCAACTGCGATAAGGCCGATCCTACATGGATTTTAATTTCTTCAGCTGTCCGTTCACCAATTTTGATGTTGTGTTGGTGACGCATGTACTCCATGATGTCAGCTGTCAGGTCATCACCTGCAATACGGATGGATTTGTTGGTGACAATACCACCCAGCGAAATAACAGCAATCTCAGTTGTACCACCACCGATATCTACAATCATGCTTCCTTCCGGGGCTTCAACATCCAGTCCGATACCAATAGCCGCGGCCATTGGTTCGTAAATCATGTAAACTTCGCGTCCACCGGCATGCTCTGATGAGTCACGAACAGCACGGATCTCAACTTCTGTTGAACCGGACGGGATACAAACAACCATTTTCAAAGCTGGCGCAAACCACCTCGATTTGGGATTGATCATTTTTATCATTCCCCGGATCATTTGTTCTGCAGCGTTAAAGTCTGCAATTACTCCGTCCCGCAATGGCCTGATTGTTTTAAGGTTGGCGTGCGTTTTTCCCTGCATCTGCCGGGCTTTCTCGCCAATAGCAACAAGCTTTTCTGTTTTCAGGTCAATAGTCACAATTGAAGGCTCATCAACAACAATTTTATCATTTTGAATGATAATTGTGTTCGCCGTACCAAGGTCAATCGCAATTTCCTGGGTTAAAAATGAAAACATTCCCATAGTATCTCTCTCTTAACTGTATGTATTTTGTCCGCCGAAGCAGTTTTGTGCATTAATGTTTAAAATGTCTTCTTCCTGTAAACAACATGGCAATACCGAATTCGTCGCAAGCTTCAATCACTTCTTGATCACGAATACTTCCACCTGGCTCAACAATGTATTTCACACCATATTCGTTGGCTGCCTCAATGCTGTCACGGAACGGGAAAAAGGCATCGGAAATCACGACTGATTCTGCAATTTTTACGCCTTCTTTCATTTCAAAACGTGGCATGGTTAGCTGGCGCATACTGTCCAGCCGGTTGGGCTGTCCCATGCCGGCACCTGTCAGCCAGAAAGAACCATCCGAATTTTCAGTGACGATAGCGATGGCATTGCTCTTTAGGTGTTTACAAGCTGTAATACCAAACTTAGCCAGGTTCATTTTATTGTCGCCAAACTGAATTTTTGTGACATTTTTATATTCGCTATCCATTCCCTCGTCTTCATCCTGAACCAACATACCACCACTGATGGAACGGTACAATTTCTCTCCCGTTGTTTCAGCTTTGATTGGTGTCACCAGCAAACGCAGGTTTTTCTTTTTGCTGAAAACCTCGAGGGCTTCAGGAGTAAATGCCGGGGCAATGATGATTTCAACGAATTTTTTGCCAAACCATTGTGCGACTTCTTCAGTCACAGTATCGGTAAAACAAATAATCGAACCAAATGCACTGATGGGATCACCGGCCCAAGCTAAATCAAGCGATTTCATGATGTCATCAGTAACAGCTAAACCGCATGGGTTTAAGTGTTTGATGACTGAGACAGCTACTTTGTTTTTCAGGTGTGTAACGGAATGAAAGGCATCGCTGGCTGATTTCCAGGAAGCGTCAGCATCCAACAAGTTGTTGTATGATAAAGCTTTTCCTTGAAGCACTTCTGCATTCGCCAGTGTTATTTGGCTGTCAGCATTGTCAAACTTATAGAATGTGGCTGACTGGTGTGGGTTTTCTCCATAACGCAGTACATGGCCTTTATTCAGGCTGACGCGGTTTTTATCGGTAATTCCTTCGTTGAAATAGTTGAAGATAGCCGAGTCGTAATGTGATGAAGTGGCAAATGCTTTGCGTGCGAACGCTTTACGGTCTTCCATAGAGCTCTCGCCATTCTTTTCACCCAGCAATTGATTGAATTCTTCGTATTGTTCGCGTGATGAAAGGATGATCACATCCTTGAAGTTTTTCGCGGCAGCACGAATCAAGGCGATACCACCAATGTCGATTTTTTCGATAATATCTTGTTCTGAAGCTCCAGATGCAACGGTTTCTTCAAATGGGTACAGGTCAACAATCACCAAATCAATTTCCGGGATTTCGTATTCAGCAATCTGTTGTTGATCGCCCTCATTTTCACGACGGTTTAATATCCCACCAAAGACTTTCGGGTGCAGGGTTTTTACACGGCCTCCCAGGATGGACGGATAGCTCGTCAGGCTTTCCACGGCGGTTACGTCAATGCCTAATCCTTCTATAAATGACTGTGTTCCCCCTGTTGAATAGATTTTTACTCCTAGTTTGTCCAGTTTCTTAACGATCGCATCCAGTTTGTCTTTATGATAAACGGATATCAGTGCCGATTTAATCTTTTTTAAATCCTTCATTTATAGTCTTTTGAAATTGATGCACAAAGATAATAAAATCGACTGATTTTCCTTTCTGATCAGGTGTTGATTTCGGTATTTTATTGATGAAAAGATACCAACAAACGGGTGACTTTATTAACGGTTGGAATTGTCAATTAAGTTAATTGATCCTTGTTAATTTACTTTTGTTCTGAACAAATCACGTGGTATATTTATAACTTCATTCTAACGACAGAAAGTAATGTTAATTTTGCGTTTAATTCTTGAGAGTTTTGCATTCGCTGCCGACTCGTTGCGGTCCAACAAACTTCGCACGTTTCTGTCGTTGTTGGGAATTACCATCGGAATTTTTGCCATTATCTCAGTTTTTACAGTGATCGATTCGCTGGAGAACTACATTCGGAGCAACTTGAATTCACTGGGGAATAACATGGTTTACATCCAAAAGTGGCCGTGGACGCCACCGGAAGGGGAGAAAGAATATCCCTGGTGGAAATACCTCAACCGGCCGTTTCCAAAAATTGAAGAAGAAGAAGTCATTAACCGGCAATCGCAATATGCTGCTAACGCGGTATTTTTCTTTGGGATGAACACAACAATTCATTTTGAAAATAATTCAGCCGAGAATACGCAGGTATTGGCCACCACCCATGATTTAATCGATACCTGGAATTTAACGGTTGATCGGGGACGTTATTTCACAGATGCTGAAATGGAAAACGGTACTCCATTGGCTTTGGTAGGAAGTGAATTGGTTACACGGTTGTTTGGAGGGCAGAACCCGATTGGCAAAGAGATCAAGATTATGGGGCATCGCATTCGGGTGATTGGAACCTATAAAAAACAAGGAACTGACATGTTTGGCACCAGCATGGACAAACGGGTTCATATTTCGGTAAGTTTCGCTGCCAATCTGGTGGATTTTAAAAATCGTGACCGCGGTCAAACCATTAATGTGAAAGCCAAACCCAATGTTGGTCGCGCGAACTTTGTAGCTGAGCTGGAGGGCATCATGCGTACATTGCATCGGCTTAAACCCATGGAAGAGAATGACTTTGCCATTAACGAAGTGACGGCTATCAGTGGCCGTTTTGACGCTTTTTTCAAGGTATTTAACCTGGCTGGGTGGATCATTGGGGGATTCAGTATTTTGGTCGGTGGATTTGGAATTGCCAATATCATGTTTGTGTCAGTCAAAGAGCGGACACACATCATTGGAATTCAGAAGTCATTGGGCGCCAAAAAATATTTCATCCTCGTGCAGTTTATTTTTGAATCGGTCGTGCTTTCTGTGATGGGGGGAATTGTCGGTTTGTTCCTGATTTTCTCGGGAACAGTCATTTTTAATTCCATTTCGGACATGTCCATACATATGAATCTTAGCAACATCGTCATGGGGATTATGATTTCCGGGGTGATTGGTATTCTGTCTGGTTTCCTGCCTGCATTGTCAGCATCCCGACTTGATCCGGTAACGGCGATCAATACCGTTTGAAATTCCAATGCCGATAGCGAAGGTGCAAATTCCATGATCCAAATTCCAAAAAGTTCATTGTAATTGTGGAATTGCATAATTGATTCGTTGTGCTTTTGAGATTAAAAATAGAACCTTAGATTCCCACGGTCCCACAGTCTCATAGCCCCACAATCCCATAATCTCACCCTCTTGTGATAAGCCATCCAACAGCTTGTTAAAACTAAAAAAACTGGAATTGTTCACTGCGACAGAATACTAATCTGTTATTGGGAATCCCAAATGAACCAACGCATCACCTTGGTAAACAATAGGAGCGTGATTCAATCCTAAAACATGACCACTGGCCGGAGTTTTTACCTGGTATTCCACGTAGCCGTATGGATCCGAGATAGTTCCAATGACATCGCCTTTTTCAACCCGAGCGCCGTCTTTTATCTGGAAGCGAAATAATCCGCCGTGACGGGCCCGAATCCAGGTCGAATTTTCGATGATGATTGAATCCAAATGGTCCCCATTGGTCAGTTCATTGCTAAAATCGCGCATGCCCAAATGTTGCATCACCCGCATGGCACCGCGCGTTCCGCGCAGTGTGATCCGCTTGTGAAAGTCGAGCGATTTGCCGCCTTCAAATAGCAATACTTTTTTACCAGCTTGTGTGGCTGCTTGCCGGAACGAGCGTTCGCGATCGGGCGCGTAAACGATAAAACGTGGGTTGAAAACTTCAGCCAACTCCAACAATTCCGGATCGCCTTTGCTGATGCGGATTTGCGAACTGTTGAATCGACTGGAACCTCCAGTGTGATAATCAATACAATAATCAACGTGAGGCAATATTTTATT